>VFLF01000014.1 GCA_009885185.1 Nitrosomonadales bacterium
AAAAGAAGTCGATGAGCGCAAGGAACTGGCCGATGCGGACGTGGTGGCGATCATCGACAAAATGATCAAGCAGCGTCGCGACTCGATCACCCAGTTTGAAAAAGGCGGGCGGCAGGATCTGGCCGACACCGAGAAATATGAGCTGGGTGTGTTGCAGGTGTATATGCCGCAGGCACTGTCCGAATCCGACATCGCCGATATCGTGGCGGCATCGATAGCCGAGAGCGGCGCCAAGGGGCCGGCGGATATGGGCAAGGTGATGGCGGTGCTCAAGCCGAAACTTGCCGGACGCGCGGATATGTCCAAAGTGTCCGGCCTGGTCAAAGCCAGATTGGCCGGCTGATTTATTCAAGTATTTGTTTTTTAAACAGATTTATTTTGTCCTCGCGCCGCGCCTCCAGCGCGGTTGAATCAAGGCGGCTACGCTGCCCGAGTCGTCGTTATACTCACGTCTCGCCATGATTCCACAGTCGTTCATCCAGGATTTGCTTCATCGCGTCGATATCGTCGACGTGATTGATCGCCACGTGAAGCTGAAAAAAGCCGGCGCGAACATGGTGGCGTGCTGTCCGTTTCATTCTGAAAAATCGCCTTCGTTTACCGTCAGCCAGACCAAGCAGTTCTATCACTGCTTTGGCTGCGGTGCGCATGGCACCGCCGTCGGATTTCTGATCGAATATTCGGGCTTGGGTTTTGTCGATGCGGTCAAAGAGCTTGCGCAAAGCGTGGGCATGACGGTGCCGGAAGAGCGCAGCGATCAACCGCGGCGGCCACGAACCGAGAGTGAAGACGGCGAGGATCTGCATGCGGTCATGCTCACCGCCGCGCAGTTTTATCGCGGCGCGCTGAAAGACGCGCCGCGGGCGATTGATTATCTGAAGAAGCGCGGTCTGTCGGGCGACATCGCGAAAAAGTTCGGCGTGGGTTATGCGCCGGACGGCTGGCAGAATCTGGAGCGCGCGTTTCCCCATTACCAATCGAGCGCGCTGACCACGGTGGGGCTGGTCAAACAGAACGACGAAGGCCGGCGCTACGATATTTTTCGCGACCGCATCATGTTTCCGATTGTCGATGTGCGCGGTAACGTCATCGGATTCGGCGGTCGCGTGCTGGATACGGGCGAGCCGAAATACCTGAATTCTCCCGAGACGCCGCTGTTTGAAAAAGGCCGCGAGCTGTATGGCCTGTATCAGGCGCGGCGCGCCATTCGTGACGCGGGCCGCGTGATCGTGGTCGAGGGCTACATGGACGTGGTGGCGCTCGCGCAGCACGGCGTCCAGTACGCGGTGGCGACCTTGGGCACGGCAACCACGCCCATGCATGTGCAAAAACTGCTGCGGCAGACCGACGAAATTGTGTACTGCTTCGACGGCGACAACGCGGGCCGCCGCGCGGCGTGGCGCGCGCTGGAAAACAGCCTGGGTCAGTTGGCCGACGGCAAAGAGGTGCGCTTCCTGTTTTTGCCGCAGGGCGACGACCCGGATTCCTATGTGCGGCAACACGGCAAGGAAACTTTTGAAAAATTATTGGACAAAGCGATTCCCCTTTCGAAATTCCTGCTGAATGAACTGTCGTCGCGCGTGGATCGCAACACGCACGAGGGCCGCGCCAAGTTGTTGCAGGAAGCCAAGCCGCTGGTGAAGCAGATCACCGCGCCGATGTTGTCGTTGATGCTGCGCAAGCAACTGGCCGAGGTGACCGGCATCACACAGCAGGAACTCGACGGCGAGTTTCAGATCAAAGCGGCGCCGAGGGCGGCGCCCATGCGCAGGACAGCACCGGCGCGCCCGTCGAAAGTGCGGCATGCGCTGGAACTGCTGGTGGTCGATCCCTCGCTGAAACGGCTGGCAGATCGTACGCGGCTCATGGCCGCGGGATTGACGGGCGGCGCGGATCAACCCGAAGAATTACGCGCGCTGGACAAGTTACTGGAAACGCTGGATACCCACTCTCAGATCAGCAGCGTCGGCGAGTTTTTTCGCGACACGGAATTCGGCGCGTTGTTTGAATCGGTGGAAGCGGGCGGATTGCGCTGGCAGGAGTTGGGATTTAGTGCCGAAGAGCTGCAAGCAGAGTTTGAGGGCGCATGGCAGGGATTGCTCAAGGAACAGGGTTTGGCGGCGCAAGCGGCGAAGTCGCGCGAAACACCCTGGAGCGCCGACGATGTTGAGAAAATTCGCATGTTAAAACAGGTAGATACGCTAGCAAGATCGAAGTAATTGCATAGTGAGTACGCACTCGCTTTAAGGTATAATCATCGGTTTTCTCAACGCAGCCCGTTCCGACCCCTTTTCGCGGAATACACGACATGGCCAAGCCCCAGAAAGCGTCCAAAGTGAAGTCCCACGCCATCGCCAAATCGGCGGCCCAGCGCGCGGTTGCGCATAAATCGGCCAAGGCCAAGTCAGCGGCGCGACCAAAACCTGCGGCAAAAGTGACCAAAGTGACCAAAGTGACCAAAACTACGACCAAAACGGCCAAGCTCAAGAAGCGTCTGGCCACTAAACCGCCGACCAAAAAACCAGTCGCCAAGGTCAAGTTACCCGCCAAGACGAAAAAGCCGCTCAAAGTGGCCAAGGTGGTCAAGGTTGCCAAGGTAGCCAAAGTAGCGAAGGTCGCGGAAAAGCCGCGCGCTGCGGGCAAAGTCAAGCCGCTGTCGGCCAAGGATCAGCGGCTTGCCAAGCTGAAGGCCGTCGCTGAACAGATGGCGAAGGTCAAGGTCAAGGTGGCCGAGAAAGTGCCCGCTGCCGCAACGCCCATCGCCGGGGCAGTACCCCCCCAACCCGGCAGCAAGGACTCACGCAAGAAACCCACGCGCGGTCTGACCGCGAAAGAAAAGGCGCTAGTGAAGGAATTTGAACGCCGTGAATTGTCTCCGGCTGACACCGAAGCGCGTCGTAATCGCCTGAAAAATCTGGTGATGTTGGGCAAGGAGCGCAGCTACCTGACCTACGCCGAAATCAACGACCATTTGCCGGATGAAATGCTCGATGCCGAGCAGCTTGAAATCATCATCGGCATGATCAACGACATGGGCATTCAGGTGTACGACACCGCGCCCGATGCCGAAACGCTGCTGATAAACGATGCCACACCGCCGGTGGCCGATGAGGAAGCCGCCGCCGAAGCCGAAGCCGCGTTGTCCACGGTGGATTCGGAGTTTGGCCGCACCACCGATCCGGTGCGCATGTACATGCGCGAAATGGGCTCGGTGGAGCTGCTGACGCGCGAGGGCGAAATCGAAATCGCCAAGCGCATCGAGGATGGCTTAAAGCACATGGTGCAGGCGATTTCGGCCTGCCCGACCACCATCGCGGAAATTCTCGCGCTCGCTGATCGCGTCGAAAAAGACGAAATTCGCGCCGACGAAGTAGTCGATGGCCTGATTGATCCGAACGCGCCCGTCGAGCAGGCCATGCAACAGGCCATGCCCGAGGAAGACGACCAGGCCGATGACGAGATCACCAGCGAGGACGAGGAAGACGAAGAGGAGGACGAAGAGGCGAAGGCCGCGGTGCAAACCGCCGACCTGCTGCGCCTGAAGGAGGAGTCGCTCAAGCGCTTCGTGCTGATCCGCAATCACTATGGCCGCATGATGAAGGCGCTGGCGCGCAATGGTCCGCGCAGCCCGGCGTATCTGGAATCGCGCGAGGACATCTCGAACGAATTGATGAATATTCGCTTCTCCGCCAAGCAGATTGAAGCGCTGTGCGACTCCGTGCGCCGGCTGGTGGAGGAGATTCGCCGCCATGAGCGCAGTGTGCTGGATTTGTGCGTGAACAAGGCGAATATGCCGCGCACGCATTTCATCAAGGAGTTCCCGGGCAAGGAAGTGAGCCTGCGCTGGATCAAGGGCGAAATCGAAGGTGGGCATCCGTGGAGCGCAGTGCTGGCGCGATTTGAGCCGCATGTGGTCGAGCAGCAGCAAAAGCTGCTGGATACTCAAACCCGCGTCGGTCTGCCGATCAAGGACATCAAGGAAATCAGCCGTCAGATGAACAACGGCGAGGCCAAGGCCCGCCGCGCCAAGCGTGAAATGACCGAGGCCAACCTGCGGCTGGTGATTTCGATCGCCAAGAAATACACCAATCGCGGCCTGCAATTCCTGGATCTGATTCAGGAGGGCAACATCGGCCTGATGAAAGCGGTGGATAAATTTGAATACCGCCGCGGCTACAAATTTTCAACCTATGCGACGTGGTGGATTCGTCAGGCGATCACGCGTTCCATCGCCGATCAGGCGCGCACCATCCGCATTCCGGTGCATATGATCGAGACTATCAACAAGATGAACCGCATTTCGCGGCAGATATTGCAGGAAACCGGCTCCGAGCCGGATCCGGCCACGCTTGCCGACAAGATGGAAATGCCGGAAGAGAAAATCCGCAAAATCCTCAAGATTTCCAAAGAGCCGATCTCGATGGAAACCCCCATCGGCGACGACGACGATTCGCACTTGGGCGATTTCATCGAGGATCAATCGACCGTGGCGCCCAACGACGCGGCGGTGTTCGCCAGCCTGCGCGGCGTGACCAAGGATGTGCTGGACACTCTGACCCCGCGCGAAGCCAAGGTGCTGCGCATGCGATTCGGCATCGAAATGAACACCGATCACACGCTGGAAGAAGTCGGCAAGCAGTTCGATGTCACTCGTGAGCGCATTCGCCAGATCGAAGCCAAGGCGCTGCGCAAACTGCGCCACCCGTCGCGCTCGGAACGGCTGCGCAGCTTTCTCGACAACGAAGGCTGATTTTTCGCTGATGTGTGCCAAGCCCTCTCCTGGTAACAGGAGGGGGCTTTTTTATGTAGCATAGGCACCATGGCGAACTGTTGATGGGGGTGTCCTATGGCGTATCGTGGTGGGCTGGTGGGCAGCGATGCCGATTGCTTGCCCGCCCACGTTCAATTCCTCTCGGCGGCGCGTACTTCAAGGCATTTCCGTCGTGGGTGCGGCATCTCTTTTTCCGCCGTTGTCTTTTGCCCAATCTCCGCTCCAAGGCCTGCCGCGCCATGCGCTTGTGATCGGCAATAGCCGCTATCAGAGCAGTCCGCTCGACAACCCGGCCAATGATGCCAAGGCTATTACCGGCGAACTCAAGGCGTCGGGCTTCGAGGTCAACCTGCTGCTGGATGCGGGCCGCGACGCCATGGTCAATGTCATCGAGGCGTACGCTAAACTGCTGGCCTCGCGCAAAGCGGTTGGACTGTTTTATTTCGCTGGACACGGCGCGCAACTGGCGTGGCGCAATTACCTGGTGCCGGTGGATGCCGTCATCAAGTCGATGGACGACGTGCCGGCGCGCGCGGTGGAACTCAACACGCTGCTGCAAGGCTTGACCAGAGCGAAAAACCCGATGAACGTGATCGTGCTTGATGCCTGCCGCGACAACCCGTTCGGCAAAGGGCTGCCGACCGAGCATAAAGGCTTGAGCCAGTTCGACGCGCCGCCGGGTTCTTTACTGGCCTATGCCACGTCACCGGGCAACGTGGCGAGCGACGGCGCGGGCAGCAACGGTTTATATACCGAAAATCTGCTGCGTGAACTTAAAACGCCAGAAGCCAAGATCGAGGATGTATTCAAGCGCGTGCGGCTGGCGGTCAGGCGGCGCTCGAACGGCGAGCAAATTCCGTGGGAAAGCACCTCGCTGGAAGAGGATTTTTATTTTCATCCGCCCAAAGTCATCAGCAAGATCAGCGACGACGAAGCGACCCGGCGTTTTGAAACAGAACTGGCGATTTGGGAGCGTATCAAGGCCGCTACCGAACCTGCGCCGTTGGAAGATTATCTGCGACGCTATCCCAGCGGGTTGTTTTCGGAAGTGGCGCAATTGCGGCTGGATCAAGTGCTGGCGAAGGCGGGCGAAAGCAGAATTGACATCGCGTCGAACGGCCAGAACCCGTTTTCAAAGGGCACGTTGCGCATTGATACGCGGGTGAAGATTGGCGACCGCTATGCCTACCGGGAGGCGAACGCCGACAACAACGAGGAAATTCGTAAATATACGGTGGCGGTCAGCCAAATTACGGAGACCGAAGTGATCTACGGCAAGGGCGGCTTGGTGACGGATCTGATCGGAAACTGGATCAAGATCAACGACAGAGCACTGACAGGCGCGCAATATTTCATTCCGGACTACAGCCTGGGTAAGCGCTGGACCTCACGCCATCGCTCGATGAGTGCAAAAGGCAATCACTACGACACTGTGGTGGAATGTAAAGTGGCTGCACGGGAGAGCAGAACCCTGCCGGCCGGTACGTTCGACGCATTTCGGATCGAGTGTTCGGGGTGGGTGCGCGGTGAGTCCGGGTTTAACATTGAACTCAAATCCCGATATTGGGTCGCGCCCGAGGTTCGGCGGTTTATCGAGGGATTTTTCTGGCAGCGGACGGCACGAGGGACGGTGCTGGAAAACAAAACGGTTCAGCTTATCGAATTCAAGCAGTCGTAACCTAAGCCGACCGAGCCAAGGTGCGCCCATGTCGCCGCGCGCTACGCCGGTGGTGCGCTATCGATGTGATTGGCCTTGCTCGTCACTTCACGAATCTCGTCGCGCCGCTTGAGCCACCACGCATAAGTGCGCGGCAGCAGGTCGTGGTAATTCGCCAGGCCCAATTCGCGCGCGGCATGCACTGTCCAATATGGATCCCATAGAAACTCGCGCGCGATGGCGATCAGATCGGCGTTGCGGTCTTGCAGTATTTGCTCGGCTTGCTTCGCCTCGGTGATGAAACCTACCGCAATGGTTTTTATGTCCGCCTCGACGCGCACGCGCTGGGCAAACGGCACATGGTAGCCGGGTGTGCGCGGCACCAGCGTCGCCGATCCCGCGCCGCCGATGCCGCCGGATGACGGTGTGACCACTTCGATACCGCGTGCCTTGGCCGCGCATGCGACTTGCACGGTGTCTTCCAATGTCCATGCGTTGCCGCTGCCATCGACAGCGGACAGGCGCAGGAAAACGGGCCTGTCTTTTGGCCACGCGACGCGCACGGCTTCGATGATGTCCATGCAAAAGCGCATGCGGTTGTCGAGGCTGCCGCCGTAAGCGTCTGTGCGTTTATTCACCAGCGGCGACAAAAACTGATGAATCAAATAACCATGCGCGCCGTGAATTTCAACCACGTCGTAGCCGGCGTCCGCCGCACGCAATGCGGCTTCGCGCCATTGCGCAACGACTTCGGCGATTTCAGCCAGTGACAATTCGTGCGGCTTGGGGGCGGTGGCGGCGGGCGCGACCGCACTGGAAGAAATGGTGGTCCACGGCGCTTCGCCGCGCGCGGCATCCTCTGCGGTGAGCGGGCGATACCCTTCCCACGGCGGGCGGCCCGAGCCTTTGCGTCCGCCGTGGCCGAGTTGTATGCCGGGCGCCGCGCCATGTTGGCGAATAAAATCATTGATGCGGCGGTATTGGGCGAGGTGTTTGCTGTCGTAAATACCCGCACAGTGATACGACTTGCGTCCGCGATCCTCCACGGCGGTTTCTTCGCAGAATATCAGCCCCGCGCCGCCCATCGCGAACTGTCCCAAATGCACCAGGTGATAGTCGTTGGGGCCGGCATCGCGCTCGGAGGCGTACTGGCACATCGGCGACACCACCACGCGATTGCGCAGCGTGACGCCGCCAAGTTGCATCGGCGAAAAAAGCAGCGGGATAGAGTTGGATTCAGGCATTTGTGCGAGGGCGAAGCAGCGTTATTTTATCGGAACGCCAAAAGTACGTGACTGGCGCGTGACTGGCTGTGCGTTTCGCCAGTGCCAGAGTAACATACCGGCTCTCCGGGCCCTTAGCTCAGTTGGTTAGAGCAGCGGACTCATAAGACAAACCAAACCAAAAATTAGCGTTTGCAAGCCGAAGAATCCTAAGAAAATTTCTGCTGGGTTCCGACCCACTGGGCTTTAACCGAACCGCCTCCCGAACCGGTTTTCTGAAAGTGGCAAGAGGTTGTGGTGTAACCCGAAGAAAGCAATCGAGTTACGCAAAATTTGTTCCGAACTCCTGCCGAACGGTGCCGCTGCGAGGGCCTCCGAAGTGGGCAGTTGCGAGCCGAGCCGGAGGGGCGCCTACCGAAACCGCACAGAGGTTATGCGACGTGGGCCCGAGGCGACGCGCGCGGGGCAGCCGATGGGGCTGGTGATCACGGCACCGTAGCGGCCACGCAGGGGAACACTCTCGCGACAGCGGCGTAGCGGTAGCGTCGAGGTTGCCCTAATTACGCGGAAACACGACTTCGCCCATTGGAACGGCGGTTACGCTGTTTTGCGGCGAGCCGTCGATAAGTCTATCCGAGTAAGTCAGGTAGACCAGTACGTTGCGTTTGCGATCAACCATACGGACCACGCGCAACTTCTTGAACAACACCGATATTCGCTCGCTGAACATTTCTTCCTGTGGCGGCAGAGACTTGCCTTTAAACGAAATGGGACCGACCTGACGACAAGCGATTGATGCTTCAGACTTGTCTTCCGCAAGTCCAATGGCACCTTTGACGCCGCCAGTCTTGGCGCGCGACACATAACAGGTCACTCCGTTAACCTTCGGGTCGTCATAGGCTTCCACCACGACTTTGTGGTTAGCACCGATCAAAATGAACGCAGTGGACACTTCACCAATCTCATCTGCACGAACGCATGCGACGAGAGCCAAGGTTAAAAGTACGATCGACAGTTTCGTCATGGATGAGCCCCCTCGGTTTTTGCCTTCCAACGAATTGATATTATGCCGCCAACTCCTTCTTACGTTGTCCGTGAACGGTCATAGATCTTATGTACGATATCGCACGGAGTATTTAACACAAGGCGATTAGTATTCTGCTGACATGAGCGCTCTTTAGTGCAGCAATTCTCGTTTGGAACGATGGTCGCTCAATCGAATCAAGGAGACGCAAAATAAGTATCGGACTAATTCTTTTGATTGTGCTGGTGCTCGCGCTTGTCGGTGTGATTCCGGTATGGGGGCACAGCAGCAGTTGGGGTTATGGCCCCAGTGGCGGTATCGGATTGGTAGTTTTGATAATTGTGATTCTGCTTTTGATGGGCAAGATCTAGCCGTTATCTTTTATCGCGTTGAGTTTAGAACTTACAACAGGAGCAATCAAATATGAACAAGGACCAAGTGAAGGGCATGGTGAAGGATGTTGCCGGAAAAGTCCAGGAACAAGCGGGCAAGCTGGTGGGAAGCAAGGAACAACAGGTCAAGGGGATCTCAAAACAGATTTCCGGGAAGGTGCAGAAGGGCGTCGGCGACGTCAAGCAGGCAGTTAAAAATAGCAACAAGGCCTAACCGAAAGGTACATTGCCAACTGGCAACTTGGTCAATTGTGCTGAATCTGACGTGCACAATAGTCTGCTGTTGATTGCATTCCTAATTGGCCGGGATCGTTTTTGAGATGGCGTGTTTACTTGAAGTTACATCGATCGTGGAGAACATCTATCTAACTGGATTTCCTCAAAGGGCATTAACCTCAATTTGACCCTTTGGCAATTCAAACAGCTTCCGTTTTTAATTTTTCGAAATACAAGACTAAAATGACAAAATCTCGTACTGCGACAAAGCGCAAAGCATCTCCTTCCGCCACCAAAGACAGTAAGCGGAGTCGGTCGCGTAACGACGATGCGAAACCAAAGGCGAAAGGACGCGACTTGACCGCTACTGACGGAGCTACTTCTGGAATTAATGGAGTCCCATCGGGTGAAGGTTCTCGTGAGTTTCCAGACGCGGTTTATCTCGATCGGTAGTTTGAATTCGGCGACTGTCGTTGGAGGTGGCTTGATAGGGGCGTAGTTCGATTACTTAACAGTGTTCCGTGAAAAAATGGCGTGTAACTACAAGTTTTTGTATGCCTTCGCCATTTGTGCGCCTCGATCAGTATCCTTCAGCCCTCGTTTTAAGTCCGTTGCGGCTTGTTTGATAATTTCACTCGGCTTACCGGACTGAGCGTCTGCAGATTCGTCATGTTCGTGGGGCAGTCGAGGCACGACCGCCTGTGAAATGCTGATTTTTACCTTTCCTGCTACTTTAGGTCGCTTAAGGCCTGCTGGCGTTGATGCCGAAGTGCGAGTTGCCATCTCATCTCCATTATCGAAAGATTCACTGGTTGGAAGTGCGTAATCTTGTTCGGTGCTGTCCTACTGGGACTAAGATGTTTACAAATGTCAGCGGTTTAATCCGTGTGGTATCGCACTGAGCTGATATAAAGGGGTAATGGCGCGGTGGTGGTGAAGCCTTATCGACCTGACCCCCGCATTTGATCCGAAACAAAGTTAGAGTCTGCTCGGATGGGGCAGTCAATATTAAGCCCTTTTATCGAGCAGCCGTGCCGCCTAATTACACATTAAGGATCTCACATGCCCGCTTGGATTCCGTTGATAAAGGTTGTATTGCCTTATGTGGCACCATTCTTTGCGGCAACACTTCCCGCGTTCACCAAGAAGAAAAGCGAAAGAGCCGATCCTGTTGTTAATCAGCAGATCAGTGAGCTCCAAGGGGCCGTGAAAACGAATGCTGAGTCTATCGCGGCGATTGCCAAAACTTTGACGGAGGCGAACGAGGCGATGCAACAAAGCCGGCTACTGGTATTCGTTGCAATTGGAATAGCGGTTTTTTCCCTTGCAGTCGCAGTGGCGGCATGGCTCAGGTAGTCCTGTATGCTACCTCAGGCGAGCTTAGGGACCCAAAAGATTCGTTCAATTGCCTTAAGACTGAGCGCTGTGCTGCGGCCGCCTACCTTTATGACGACAGGACTAATAGCCTTTCCAATTCTGGTGATGCTGACCTTCGCAGGATGTGCGTTGGCGCGAAAAGATGCGTCTGTCACAACTGTAAGCCACCGATTCATACACCCTCCACAACAAGCAGCCTCATGTTTTGCACGCAATGCCGAAGAACATAGTTCTGCGCTTGTGTCTGAGGTCCGCCAGCCCGATGCACGGGGGCATGTAGAAGTAATTGTACGTGTTAAAAATGGTGTTACTTATGCGATAGCGGAGCTTCGACCGATGGGCGCAGGGTCGAATGGCACGATTAGGCTCGCAGTCTTTTCATCGGGCGGCAATCAAGAGTTGGTCCGATCGCTGGTCGAGAGCTGCTGATATATTGGCGCTGATTGAATTATTTCAGGCCCGATCCGTCCTTTGCGCCCGGCCTCTTTAGCTTCTTCCTAATACCACCCGCCGCTTTCTCAGCGGTCTCGGAAACGTTCCGATAG
>VFLF01000609.1 GCA_009885185.1 Nitrosomonadales bacterium
AAAAAATCAAAGCCGGACAGGCTGCGTCGATCTTGTAGAGTGCGCGTGACGCCTTCCAGCACGGCGATGGCAGCAGAAGCTTTGTGTTGCCGGATAAATCGATACGCGTCCCGGTCGGCGCACAGCGTAATCTCGGCGCTGTCCTGCAGCGCGTGGGCCGCGATGAGCGCCTTGGCCGCCGGCCCGAATCCGAAAGGCGCGCACAAGATGAGCACACGGGGCTTCAAACCCATGGAACACCCCTGCGGATGGGAAACACTTTGTCCAGTCGGGCCATGGCTGCGTCTATCTATTCCAGCGAAATCTTCTGCGCACGTATCACCCGCCCCCAGCGTTCGATCTCGGTCTTGATCCACTGATCGAATTGCGCGGGGGTACTGGCTGCAGTTTCCAAACCCAGTTCGGCGAAGCGTGATTTTACGTCGGGCAGCGCCAGCACCTTGGCGCTTTCGGCATTCAGGCGCGCGATGATTTCCGGCGCGGTTTTCGCGGGGGCGAGCAAACCCACCCACGACTCCGCGCGAAAATTTGGATACACGCTCATCATGGTGGGCACGCCGGGCAATGCTTTCGACGGCTTCTCGGACGTGACAGCGATGGCGCGCAGCCGCGTGGTGCGCACATGCGGCGCGGCGGTGGACACGGTCGGGAACATCGCATCCACATGCCCGGCGATCAAATCGGTAATCGCGCCGCCCGCGCCTTTGTAGGGCACGTTGGTGACGTCGACGCGCGCTTCGAGCTTGAGCAACTCCATCAACAGCCGCGCCGGAGAGCCCGGCCCGACGCTGGCGAAGTTAAGCGCGCCCGCCTTGCGTTTGGCAAGCGCGACCAGTTCGTTGACGGACTTGGCCGGCACACTGGGGTTCACCACCAGCACCAGCGGCCCGCGCACCAGCAGCGAGATCGGCGCGAGGTCGGTGACAGTGTTGTAGTCGAGGCTCTTGAATAGATGCGGGTTGGTGGCGTGGCTGTCGAACACCGCGAGCAGCGTGTAGCCATCGGGCGCGGCGCGCACCGCTGCCGCCGTGCCGAGCGTGCTGCCTGCGCCAACGCGGTTTTCAACGATGAACTGCTGGCCGAGGGACTCAGAAAGTTTGGCCGCGACGATACGTGCGCTGACGTCCGCCAGGCCGCTGGGGGCATTGGGTACTATGATGCGCACGGGTTTGGCGGGGTAACTCTGTGCAGCGGCCCATCCGGCGAAAAATACGCTCGCAATGGAGAACAGGTTTTCCATTATCTGTTTCATTTGGCTAAGGTGTTACGTTAAAACCACACTGTCGTTCCCGCGCAGGCGGGAACCCATGCAATGGTGCAATTGGAACGCGTGTTATGGGTTCCCGCCTGCGCGGGAACGACGGGCTGGAAGTTTTTTTGCAATGTAATCATCTGCCTATGGTACGCGAGAATGCGCGGCATTATACCGGCGGGGCTTGGGACAGCGGGTGGCCCGTCGTGGTAAAGTTTGTTCGTTATCTGCGCGAATCGTGTGCATCGATACTTGCCCCTCACCCTAACCCTCTACCCGTATACGGGGCGAGGGGATTTGTTGGGTGGGCATGGTCACCCTCCAGGAAATCCATGAGCGTTCAACCCATCCGCGGCAGCAAAAAATCCGTGCGCGATCAAGTCAGCGTCGAAGAATGGCAACTTCGCTGCGAACTCGCTGCCGCGCATCGCCTCGTCGCGCATTTTGTGTTTGTCGACATGACTTACAACCATATCAGCGTGCGCGTGCCCAACGAGCCGAATCACTTTTTGGTGAAGTGCGAAACCGCTTACATGGAGCAGGTCACCGCGTCCAACCTCGTCAAGTACGATCTTGACGGCAATCAGGTGCTCGCCTCTGAATTCAAAGCCAGCCCCGCGGCCTACAACGTGCATGCGGCAGTGCTGAAGGCGCGGCCTGATATCGTGTCGGCGGTGCATACGCATTCACCGGCGAATCTCGCGGTGTCGGCGCAGAAATGCGGGCTGATGCCGATCACGCAGCAAGCGATGCGCTTTTACAACCGCATCGTGTATTACAAAAACGAATTTGATGACACCACCGCCGAAGGCACGGCGCATCTGGCGCGCGCGCTCGGCGACCAGTGGGTGATGATCCTTGAAAACCACGGCGCGCTGATCTGCGGCAAGTCGCTGCCGGAGGCTTACATCTATCATCACTTTTTTGAACTGGCGTGCCGCGCGCAAATCGGCGCGCTGGCGGGCGGCGGCGAATTGATTGTTCCCTCGCGCGAGGTGTGCGAAGAACGCGTCGCCAAAGCGGGCCGCATCGGCGTCTACGATGCCAACAGCCGCGACTGGACCGCCGGCATTGCGCTGGCGGACAAGCTGTTTCCTGAATATAAAAACTGATTAAAAACAAATACTTATCTATATGACCTCCTTTAAGCTGCTGAACTACGCTGATCCTTCCGGCGCGCCACGCGCGGGCATACTCACTCACACCAATGCAATCATCGATCTGCGCGACGCCCTGCCGGAAAAGTCATGGAGCGCTTCCACGCTCGCCGTGTTGAACGCGTGGGAAGAAGCCCTGCCCGCGTTGCACACGCTGGCCGCCGCGCCGCGCGGCAAGCAACTGCCACTGGCATCCGTGCGGCTGCTCGCGCCGATTTATTATCCGCCCGCGATCTACTGCACCGGCGCCAACTACATGGCGCACGCCGAAGAAATGTCCGCCGAGGGCGCGGGCGTAGACAAGGCCGTCACGCAGCCGTATCTGTTTTTGAAATCCGCTCAACACTGCATGGTCGGCCCGAACGATGCCATCAAGCTGCCCAACACCTCGAAAAAAGTCGATTGGGAAGCCGAGTGCGCCGTGGTCATCGGCAAAAAAGGCCGCAACATCAGCGTGCAGGACGCGATGAAACACGTCGCCGGATACACCATCATGAACGACGTCTCCGCGCGCGACCTGTCACGCCGCCCCGACTGGCCGCGCTGGAACATCGACTGGTTCGGCCACAAAAACTTCGAGACCGCCGCCCCCATGGGCCCATGGATCACCCCCGCCGATCAAGTGCCCGACATCACCCAATGCCGCCTGCAACTGTGGGTGAACCAGGAAAAAATGCAGGACACGCTGGTGGATAAACTGATTTTTAATATCCCCGAGTTGATCGAGTATCTGTCGCGACGTATGACTTTATTGCCGGGGGATGTCATTGCCACCGGCACGCCGTCGGGCGTGGGCCGTCCGCGTGGGATATTTTTGAAGGCTGGGGATAAGGTACGGGTGGAACTGGATTGCGTGGGGGTGTTGGAGAATCCGGTGGAGCAGGGGGTTTAATGACATGTCGTGTTGATCTGCCACGTGCATTTGTGATGGGTTTCACTACGGATACTGTAGGGTAAACGCTGACCTTGCCAGATAGGAAACTTTATCAATGAGTCTGTCACCACGAAAAAAGTTCAACGGACTGGTAATGGTGTCTGGAAAACCTTGTTGCGACTTCGTTACGCCACGCATCGATGACCGACGGCTTTCTCTATACCGTACGGAACTAAAACAGCACGGCGCTGAAATGATTGAGTTGATTGCGACGGAAGGCCCGCATATTGAAACTTGGTGCATAACTACTAGCGCACTGATTTCAGTTTCAAAAGGTTTGGATTACCACTTCTCCGGCCCACATCTGGGAACGAAACAATCTCTCTACGGATACGCCGCCGCTGATGTTGGATCTGGGATTCGAGAAATTGAGGAAATTGCCTTTCGAATGACTTTCGGCAAAAATCATACCGAGTTTTTGGTATCCGGAATGTGCGGTGGCTTGCTTGATCCCAATTGGCCTATATATCGCAAGCAGCCGCGCATGGAGTCATTCTCGGTCCAGTTTGTTGTTCCTGATAATGAAATTGCAGCATGGTGTGGCTGCGGTGAGATGATCCTCAAACAAAAGACTCATTATGGTGTTTAGCAGGAGCATGCGTAGCTCGGAAGGAGCGCAGCGTATT
>VFLF01000098.1 GCA_009885185.1 Nitrosomonadales bacterium
AACCAGCCGATGGAGGTGGTGCTGGTCAACGCGAAAAGCGCTGCCAAACCGGTCAAGGCCGACGTCAAGGCGCAACACAATCTCGACGGCGGCGGCAATACCGACGCCGACCGGCGCGCCAAGAGTCCGTTGCCGGTGCAGCGCGACGACGCGCAGTCGAGCGAAGTCGCCATTGCACGAAAACGTGTCGAGCAGCTGGAGCAGGAGGCGCGCCGGTTGATGACGCAGTCGAAATCCAGCGCCGAAATCGCGTCGTCGCAGCGCCAGGTGGCGCAGCCGCCGCAGCCCGATGTGCCGTCGCCGTCGGTAGGCGAAGCCGATATCCAGCGCAGTCTGGCCATTCAGCGTATGGAGGCGGCCATCGCCAAGCAGTGGGATGCTTACCAAAAGCGGCCGCGCCGGCAATTCGTCGGCGCGCGCGCGGAGGAATACCGCTTCGCACGTTACGTCGAGGACTGGCGCGTCAAGATCGAGCGCATCTCCGAACACAATTATCCGCAGGCCGCGGCCGAAAAAGGTATTTACGGCAGCCTGCTGCTGTCGGTGGCGATCAAATCCGACGGTTCCGTGGAAAAAATTGAGATGATCCGTTCTTCCGGTCACAAGGTGCTGGATGAGGCCGCCGTCAAGATCGTGAAAATGGCCGCGCCCTATGCGCGCTTCCCGCCGGATATCGCCAAGGACACCGATATCATCGACATCACCCGCACCTGGCGCTTTACCAATACCAACCGGCTGCAAACCGAGTAACGCCGCGCACGCGTTCCGCACTACAATCCGCGCATGTCTGATTCCTATGCCGTCATCGGCAATCCGGTGGCCCACAGCCAATCGCCGCGTATCCATGCGGCGTTTGCGCTTCAAACATCGCAGGATATTATTTATAAAACGCTTTATTGCGAGGTGGGTGCTTTTGCAGCAACTGTCGCTGTTTTTCGCGACAGCGGCGGCAGGGGCCTGAATGTCACGCTGCCGTTCAAGCACGAGGCCTGCAAGCTCGCCAACTGGCGCAGCGTGCGCGCGCAGTCGGCGGGGGCGGCCAACACGCTGACCTTCGACGCGCAGGGCATGACCGCCGACAACACTGACGGCATCGGGCTGGTGCGCGACATCACGGAAAATCTGCGCGTGACGCTGCGCGACAAGCGCATCCTGTTGTTGGGCGCGGGGGGCGCGTCGTACGGCGTGGCGGGGCCGCTGCTGGAAGAGGCGCCGCGCGCACTGGTGGTGGTTAACCGCACCGAGAGCAAGGCGGATGCGCTGGTGAAACACTTTGCGCCCATCGCCGCGCGCTGTGCGCTGTCGTCGTGCGCTTATGACGTGCTGAGAAAAACCGGCGCGGGCTTCGATGTGGTCATCAACGCCACCTCTGCGGGGCTGACTGGCGACATGCCGGACTTGTGTGACGAGGTGCTCAACGAAGGTGCGCTGGCGTATGACATGGTGTACGGCAGAGTCACGCCGTTCATGGCGTTTGCGCAGGCGCGCGGCGTCCAGGTGGCCGACGGACTTGGCATGCTGGTCGAGCAGGCGGCGGAGTCGTATTATATCTGGCGCCGCGTGCGTCCGAAAACCGCGCCGGTGATGGAGATGCTGCGGCGAGAGGCGACGACATCGTAATGCGCTGGGTCTTTCGTTTTCTGTTGTTCACCCTTGCGGCCTTCATCGCCGTGCAATTGTGGTTTCTGGTGCATATCGCGTATTGGGTGAAATTCGATCCGTCGTCAACCGCGTTCATGCGCGGACGACTGGAAATCCTGCGCGAGAATGATCCCAAGGCGAAGCTGCGGCATCAATGGGTGCCGTACCAAAAAATCTCTGTGCATCTGAAACGCGCGTTGATCGCCGCCGAGGATTCCACGTTCATCGAACACCGCGGCTTTGAATGGGACGGCATCAAGGTCGCTTGGGATCGCAACCGGCGCGAGGGTGCGCTGGTCGCCGGCGGTTCCACCATCAGCCAGCAGTTGGCGAAGAATCTGTTTTTTTCCGGCAAGCGCACGTGGTGGCGCAAGGGGCAGGAGGCGGTGGTGACGGTGATGCTGGAAACGCTGATGTCCAAGCAACGCATCCTGGAAATTTATCTCAACGTGATCGAATGGGGTGACGGCGTGTTCGGCGCGGAAGCGGCAGCGCGTTATCACTTCGGCGGCACGGCGGCGGGGCTGTCTGCGCAACAGGCGGCGCGGCTGGCGGGCATGGTGCCTAGCCCGCGCCGCTACGGGCCGGGAGCGAATACCGCGTATCTGAACCAGCGCACGTCGGTGATTGCCGCGCGCGCGCATATGGTGAAAGTGCCTTGAGGGTTCAGGGGTTCAGGTTCACGCGAGCGCCAAACCGTGCAGTTCCGGCATCGGGTCGGCCACACCATAGCGCCTGTTCGCGTCGCGCGTCACCGATGCCATCGCACACTCTGCATCATGCGTAAAAAACAAGCGCACGCCGCGCGCGAGTTTGTCGTCGAGGAAGCGGGTTTTTTCGTCGATCAGCATTTCGGGATAGCGGTCGTAGCCCATGGTCACCGGCACATGTACCCACGGGCGGCCGGGAATCAGGTCGGCGCAGAACGCGACGCCTTGCGGTCCGCCGATGGTCGCCAGCAGCAGGCCCGGCGTGTGGCCGTGGCTGTATTCAAAACGCACTTGCGGCCCCAGCGTCGGCGACTGATCGCCGTCGATAATCTCCAGCCGCCCGGAGGCTTCGAGCAGCGCGGGCAGCTCGGGGATGAACGACGCGCGGTCGCGCGCGTGGGGCTTTAACGCGCGCTGCCAGCATTCGCGCCCCACGATGAACGTCGCCTTGGGAAACAACAGTCGCGGCGGTGTGTCGGCATGCCATGGCGCGAGCAAGCCGCCCGCGTGATCGAAATGCAGATGCGACAGCACCACCGCGTCGATGTCTTCGTGTGAAAAGCCCGCCTTGGCGAGCGAGGCGAGCAACACGTGCTCATCTTCCACCACGCCGTACCGTTCTTTGAGACGTGGCTCGAAAAACGCGCCGATGCCCGTTTCAAACAGCACACGCTTTCCATTAATGCCGGTGGCCAGCAGTGCGCGGCAGGCGAGCGGCACGCGGTTATCCGCGTCGGGTTGAATCCAGCGCGACCACATCGCGCGCGGCGCGTTGCCGAACATGGCGCCGCCATCGAGTTTTTGCGAATTGCCGAGGATCGACCAGAGCTTAATCGTCATGCGGATGACTCCAGGAAAACAGGGAAGGTGTGGCAGCCACGCTCGGCGGGGGCGCGTAACAAACCGCAATAACAGTGTCTTTCATTAACGTAACCATTTGTTTTAATTGATATTTATTTTTTTCGGCCTAGGGCATAATAGGCGGGTTATTCTAACCGGAGCACATTATGGAGCGTAGACAATTCCTGAGCGCCATCGGCAGCGTTGGCGCCGCCGGGCTGGCCGGCGTGCCGCTGGATCTACTCGCGCAGCGCACCCCCGATGTGATTTACGTGCCCACATCGTTCGATGTGGTGACGCAAATGCTGAAGCTCGCACAAGTCACCAGCAAAGATATCGTCTATGACCTCGGCTGTGGCGACGGGCGTTTTGTCGTGACGGCGGCGCGGCAGTTTGGTGCGCGCGGCGTGGGCATCGATATCGACCCGGAGCGTATCAAGGAAGCGCGCGAACTCGCCAAACGCACCGGCGCGGACAAGATGGTCAAGTTTGTCGAGGGCGATCTGTTCGAGGCTGACATCAGCGAGGCTACTGTGGTGACCCTGTACCTGCTGACGCGGTTGAATCTCAAGCTGCGGCCAAAACTGATGAAGGAACTCAAGCCCGGCACGCGCATCGTGTCACACGCCTTTGACATGGGCGACTGGACGCCGGAGAAAACGGAAACCGTGGGCGGATCGTCTATCTATCTGTGGCGCATACCGCCACGGTCGTGATGCGGTTCGCGGCAGGCTTGTTGGTGGCGGTGCTGGCCGCGGGCTGCGCCGCGCAGAGCGGCGGTTTGCAATATCAGATAACCCACGGCGAAATTCGTCAACCGCTCGCCAGCGGCACGCCAGATGCCGAGCGCGGACGCAAGCTGCTGGTGAGCCGCGACAGCAACTGCATCCTGTGCCACGCCGCGCCGGAAACCGGCGAGCGATTTTTCGGCAATCTGGCACCGCCGCTGTCGGGTACCGGCGCGCGGCTCACGGCGGCGCAGATGCGCGCGCGCATCGTTGACCCGTTGTATTTCAACAAAGAATCGATCATGCCGGCCTACTATCGCGTAGACGGGCTGAATCGCGTGGCGGAAACTTATCGCGGCAAACCGGTTCTTACCGGGGAACAGATAGAAGATGTGATAGCCTATTTGTTGACGCTCAAATGACCCTACGCAATCAAAACACCGGCAGAAGACGCGCGCTCAAGGGTATCGGCGGCATCGCGGGCGGGGCGCTGTTGTCTGTCGTCTCTCCGGCATTTGCGCAGTTGCCCGCCGCTGCGCGTCCGCCGCTGGAGGTGCTGGTGCCGGTGTTAAAAGACATCACGCGCGGTGCGCCGGTGCGCGAGAGTCGCGTCAAGCTCGACATTCCGCACCTGGCGGAAAATGGCCACTTGGTGCCGCTGACCGTGACGGTGGAGAGCCCGATGACGGCAACCGATCATGTCACTACCCTGTATCTGTTGTCGGAAAAGAACCCGCGCCCCATTATCGCCAAAATCGGTATGACGCCCGGCAGCGGGCGCGCGGCGCTGACCACGCGCATCCGGCTCGCCGGCGCGCAGCATGTGGTGGCGCTGGCGCAAATGTCGGATGGGTCGTTCTGGGCGGCAGCAGCGGATGTGATCGTCACTGAAACCGCGTGCCTCGACGCATCGGATATTACATGAGCGTCGCCCGGCTCCTGGTGCCCGCGCAGGCTAAACGTGGCGAAGTGATCGAAATCCGCCTCGCGATTCAGCATCCGATGGAAACAGGCTTTCGCATGGATAACATGGGCAAGGTGATTGCCAAAAACACTATCAGTAATCTCACGTGCCGCTACAACGGCGCCGAGGTGTTCCGCGCGGAAATGGGTTCGGGCATCGCCGCCAATCCGTATTTGCAGTTCTACATCGTCGCGCAAGACAGCGGCAACGTGGAAATCTCGTGGGTGGACGACGCCGGCGAAAAAGGCTCGGCGAGTGCGACGCTTACGGTTTTGCAGTGAGCACGTTTCGCGTC
>VFLF01000445.1 GCA_009885185.1 Nitrosomonadales bacterium
ACCTGCGCCGCGCCAAGCACTTCCTTGCGGCGCGCGAGGCCGCGTTCGTGTAGTTCGGTGGTCATGGTGGCTCCCTGATGTGGAAACGAAAAACATCAGTGTAGCAGTAGAATCGTGATCCTCTATATCGAAACCACGAGGTTCCCATGCCCGCGCTCGAAACCTACGCCAACAACTATCGCTTCATGAAACTCACGCGCGAGGACGGCGTGCTGCAGGTGGCGCTGCATACCGATGGCGGCCCGCTGCGCTGGAATCTCGATGCGCAGGCCGAGTTCGCGCAGGCGTTCGCCGATATCGGCGCTGATCGCGACAACCGCATCATTATTCTGACCGGCACCGGCGACGAATTCAGCGGACCGCGACTTGACCCCGACGCGCCGTTTTTTCATGGCGCGAAGCTCACACCCGGCGGCATTCATCACGTGTTCGTCAACGCGCGGCGCATGGTGAACGCGCATTTGAATATCGAGGTGCCGATGATCGCGGTGGTTAACGGTCCGGCCAAGCGCCACGCCGATCTGGTGCTGATGTGCGACATCGTGCTCGCGGCGGACGACGCCACGTTCGAGGACACCGCGCATTTTCAAAACGGCGGCATCGTGCCCGGTGACGGCATCAACGTGGTGTACACGATGTTGATGGGCTTGAATCGCGCGCGCTACCTGATGCTGACCGGGCAGGTGCTGAACGCGAAAGAAGCGAAGGACATGGGGCTCGTTGCCGAGTTGATGCCGCGCGAACAACTGCTGCCGCGCGCGTGGGAACTCGCGCGACTACTGTCAAAAAAATCCGATATGTTGCTGCGCTACACCCGCGCTGTGCTCACCCATCCGCTGCGCAAGTTGCTCGACGAAAGTATGCCGTTTTCGCTGGCGATGGAGGCGATGTCTACGCTGGATAAGAGCGCGCAGGGAGCGCAGTAAAAAAATACTCAATAAAAACAAATAGTTACGATTGGCGGCAATTATTCATCCAACGACCCCGTCGGCAGCATGCAGATATTGCAAGGTGTACACATCGCGCGTGATCCCCGGTGCGCAGCCGTGGGCGATGAGCTGTGCGTCGGTCAGCAGCGCGTCGCCGGCGTTGGCGACCGCCGCCGGGGTCATGCCTTCGATCATCACGATCCAGTTGGGTAAGGTTACTGGCCGGCCCTGGCGTTCCATCGGCTTCATCGCGCTGGCGTCTTGATCGGCGACGATCCAGTGCGCGCCGCAGATGTCCGCGCGCCGTGCGAGTGCAGGCAATGCCTCGCGGGTGAGATAGGCTTCAAGCGCGGCTTCGCCGCCTGCGCGCGGGTCCATGCGCAGCGCCAGAGCGCAGCCGCCCACGCCCGGCCCGTGCGATGCGCGCACGCGCGCGAGGCCGCGCACGCTGTCACGCACCACCGGCGTGGTGGCGCGCGTGAGCGGGCTGGGATTGTTGGCCTTGGCCAGATAGTCCTCGCCGGTCAGCACTTCTAGCGTCTGAACTTCATACATCGTGAGAAACTGCCGATCCGCTTTTTCCGGATATACGGCGATGTAGCGTCGTCCTCGTAGAAAACCGGGTATCGCCAGACGCCCCGGCGTGTGTTCGTGCGATTGCCATGCGTCGTAGCGCGCGCGATCTTCGGGCGCTGCGTTGGTCCAGTTAATCATGACGCCTTTGCCGAGCAGCATGCTTGATCCTCGCTTGTCGATGGGGAGTTGAAATTTTCGTGAGTGTAGCAGCGCGCGCCGCGTGGATCGATGCCATGGTTCCGAATGTGGACGAATCGATTGATGTGCGACGCAATGCCCTTTAGCATGGCTGCACTCTTGTCATGCGAGGTTTCGCTCATGTCCACCGAAGTCAAATCCAATGTGCGCTCCGGCCCAGACCGCGAGCTCACCGACATCGCCGATTACGTCATCAGCTACCGCGCAAAAAATCGCAAAGTGCTCGACATCGCGCGTCTGCGCATGACCGATACGCTGGCGTGCGCGCTCGATGCGCTGGATTACCCCGACTGCACCAAGCTCATCGGCCCGGTCGTCAAGGGAACCACGGTGCCGCTGGGCACGCGCGTGCCGGGAACGGCGTTCGTGCTCGACCCGGTGAAGGCGGCGTTTGATCTCGGCAGCCTGATCCGCTGGCTGGATTTCAACGACACCTTCACGGCGGCGCAGGGCAGTCATCCGTCGGATAACCTCGGCGGCATCCTCGCTGCCGCGGATGCGCTGAGCCGCGAACGCGCCGCCAGTGGACGAGCGCCGCTGCTGATGCGCGATGTGCTTGAAGCGTTGGTCAAGGCTTATGAAATTCAGGGCTGCATCGCCATCGAAAATGACTTTAATGCGATGGGCGTGGATCACACGATCCTGTCGCGCGTGGCGACGGCGGCGGTGGTGACGCAACTGATGGGCGGCACACGCAATGAAATCGTCAACGCCGTATCGAACGCGTGGATCGACGCGAGCCTGCGCGTGTATCGGCAGGCGCCGAACGCGGGTTGGCGCAAAAGCTGGGCGGCGGGCAATGCGGCAGCGGAGGGCGTGCGGCTTGCGCGCATGGCGATGGCGGGCGAGATGGGTTACCCGACGGTGCTGTCGGCAAAAAAATGGGGTTTTTACGCTTGCCACAACAGCGGTAAGCCGTTCACGTTTCAGCGTGCATATGGCGATTACGTGATTCAGAACTCAATGTTCAAATTTGTTGCGGCGGGCATGCATGGGCAGTCGTCGGTGGAGTGCGCTTTCCGGCTGCACGAGCACGTGAAAGACAAACTCGCGGACATTCAACGCATTGAGATTTTCAGCCAGCGCGCGCTGATGGGCATCATGGACAAAACCGGCCCGCTGCATA
>VFLF01000068.1 GCA_009885185.1 Nitrosomonadales bacterium
GACGCCTTTGCCCAGTCCCAGCCACAAATTCGCCACCGGCACCGCGTTGGGCAACTCCGTCACAAAATACGTCAGGCTGATATCGAGCTCATAACGGGCCGCCACCATGCCGCCGATCAGCGCGATGGCATTGGTCCATAGCACGATCAACGGCAGTGAAATCGCCAGTGCAATCACGCGCGGCAGCACCAGCCGCAAGGTGTAGGGTATGCCCATCACCAACATGGCATCGATTTCCTCGGTGACGCGCATCACGCCCAACTGCGCTGTCATCGCCGAGCCGGAACGCCCGGCCACCAGTATCGCGGCCAGCACCGGCCCCAGTTCGCGCACCACCGCGATACCCAGCAAGTTGACGATGAAAATGCCCGCGCCATAGGCTTTCAGTTGCTGCGCCGACAGGTACGACAACACCACGCCGATCAGGAAGCCCACCAACGCGGTAATACCCAACGCCTGCGCACCCGTACGATAGACGTTGGCGGAAATTTCCCGCCACGGCATGCGCGACGGATGACGTAGCGCATCGATCAAGGCGAGGCTGACCGTACCCAGCAGGCTGATCACCTGCAGCATGTGCTCGCCCAGCGTCACTACCGCGCGGCCGCCGGCCCACAACAACCGCCTCCTTTCGATGTTGCGCGGAAGCACGTGCGCGAATGCCAAGCCGGCCTCGAGATGCGCGAAAAAAACTTCATGCTCCGGTCGCAGACTCAGATGCTCCGCGCGCCGCTTGCCCCACGCCCGCCACAACATCAGCGCACCGGCATGATCCAGCCGGGTAATCGCACGCAAATCCCAGCGCGCCGCTGCATGATGTCCGGCCAGTTGCGCCGTTAGCTCGTGAGCTTGCGGCTGCAATGAGCGCAAATTCCACGCGCCGACGGCTTCAACAATTTCCACCCCGTCGCTGCCCAAGGAAGTGCGCAGGACAGGTGGAACCCATTCAGGCGCGGCATCATTGGCTGGGGAGGACATGAGATAAGGGGAAAACCCTGAGTGTAGCGGGCACTAACGAACTAGATGCCTAGAGCTATGATTGCAAGAGTGTTTTTTGATGCTACGGCTTAGGACTGGAGAAGTCAAAACCCCCCTTTTAGGTCATTTTGCCGCATTGCACAAAAAATATCGTTACAGCCCTTGACTTCGCGATTTACACCCTTATAATTCTAATTGTGCGTCGCAGCAATTATTTAAGTTTTCCTGCGACAGAAACATCGTAATTTATTAAATAACTGTTTTTAAAGGAGAATTTTATGTATCAAGCCAATGAACAATTTGCCGCGATGAACAAAGCCAACCTCGAAACCGCAGCCCGTTTCGCCAACGTCGCTTTCGGCGGCGCGGAGCGCCTGTTTGAGCTCCAACTGAAGGCCACCAAAGCCGCGCTGGCTGACGGCATGGACGGTGCCAAGACGCTGTCGACGATTAAAGACCTGCAGCAGTTCGCCGACGTTAAAGACACCGTCGCGCAACCGGCGTTTGAAAAAGCCACCGATTACATGAAAAGCATGTACGACGTTGCGACCGAAACGCAAGCCGAGTTCGGCAAGCTGATCGAGCAGCAATTCGCCACATTCAACAAGCAAGTGGTGGTTGCGCTCGACAAGTTCGCGGAAACCGCGCCGGCGGGTTCGGAAGCCGGTATCTCGGCGCTGAAATCGGCCATCGTGACCAGCAACGCCGCTTACGAGAACCTGTCCAAAGCCGCCAAGCAACTGAACGAGACCGCCAAAACCAATCTGGAAGCTGCCGCCAAGCGCGCCGCGACCGGCGCGAAAAAAGCAAAGAAGTAATCTGTCTTTAGCAGATCGGTAGTGTAAAAAGCCCCGGCACGTAT
This sequence comes from Nitrosomonadales bacterium, assembly GCA_009885185.1. The sequence continues at coordinate 1,841 of VFLF01000068.1, forward strand.
GTGCCGGGGCTTTTTTTGTAACCCGCAACTACGCGCCGAACTTCGGCGCTTCTGTCCACGGAAACTTCATCGCGGTCACGCCGTCTTTCAGGTCGACCATCGCCGCCGCCACCTGCGAAGGATCGCCGCGCGCGCCCAGTTCGATAAAACGCTCCGGCTGCACGCGTGGCAAACTGAAGATTTTCAGCGCCGGAAACTTAGTCTGCACTACCCGCATCAGATCGATCAGCAGACTCTCGCCGGCCTCGCGCACGATGATCGCCGCTTCGCCGATGCGATTCACGTCGAACAGGTGGCTATAGTGCGTGTCGAGCACCCACTGCATCATTGGCCACGCCATCTGCGGGAACCCCGGCAAAAAATAAATATTGCCGTAGTTAAATCCCGGTATGCGATTAAACGGATTCGGGATGATCCTCGACCCCACCGGGAACGTACCCATCTCCAGCCGCTGCGGCGTGACGCCCTTGGGATCATCGATAAAGCGCGCGCGGATTTCGCTTTCGGCATCGGGGTGCAATTTCAGCTCCACGCCCGCCGCGGCCGCCGCACACTGGCGCGTGTGATCATCCGGCGTCGCGCCGATGCCGCCGAAGCTGAACACCACTTCGGGCATGGTCAGCGTGCGCTTCAGGCTGGCGGTAATCAACGGCGTGTCATCACCCAGATACTGCGCCCACACGAGTTCCAGCCCGCGCGACGACAGCGCCTCAATGAGTTTCGACAAATGCTTGTCCTGCCGCTTGCCCGACAGGATTTCGTCACCGATGATAATGGCACCAAATTTCATTCGTTGTTCCTTTGTCCCGCGCGCCAAATTAACTTCTGATATAACTTTCGAGCTGCTTGATAGTTTCTTCGCGGTCGGCAATGACTTCTTTGACGAGATCACCTATCGACAGCACGCCGGCGAGTTTTCCGCCATCGATCACGGGAAGGTGGCGTATGCGATGCTGCGTCATCAACGCCATGCACTCATCCACCGTTTGCTCCGATCTGACCGTAACGACTTTTGCCGTCATGATCTCGCTCACCGCGGTGTCCTGCGACGAGCGGTTGTGCAGAATCACCTTTCGCGCGTAGTCGCGCTCTGAAATCACCCCGGCGAGACGCCCTTCATCCAGCACCACCAGCGCCCCGATGCCTTTTTCCGCCATCAACTTGATGGCTTCCAGCACACTGGCCCGCGGCGCTATCGCATGCACTATCGCACCTTTTTCGCCCTTGCCCTGCAACAACTGCGTCACTGTTTTCATCGCTGCCTCCACACGTTTATCGGGTTGGCCTGCCGTGAAACGGCCGGGAAACGACTCCGCAGACAGTGTAGCCCCAATCGGGTAAATCTGGTAAATCCGGCAAACAGACAACGCGCCGCTTATGCGGACGCTGCGGCAATCGCATCGGCCATCCACACGATGTTGCGCGCCATGCGCAGATTCGCCATGTCGATCAGGCGTCCGCCGATCTGCACCGCGCCGCGTTTTTCGCGCGCCGCTTCTTCCATCGCCGCCAGCACGCGCCGCGCGTCGGCCACTTCTTTTTCGCCGGGACTGAAGGCTGCGTTCGATGGCGCAATCTGTGATGGGTGTATCACCATGCGCCCGGCAAAACCCATCGCCGCCGCGCGTTGCGTCGCCGCCGCAAAACCCGCCGTGTCCCGGATATCGCCAAACGCGCCATCCAGCGGGCGCAAACCGTACGCGCGGCACGCCGTCACCAGGCGGCTCTGCGCGGCATGCCAAGGATCAGTTTGCGTAAACGTGCGGCAATCCGATGCATCTGCATCACTCAGCACGCCGTATTCAGGATGCAGCCCGCCGATGGACGTGGTGCGCATACGCAGCGACGCCGCCAGATCACCCGCGCCGAAGTACATCGCCTCCAGCCGTTTGGAAGACGGCGCTATCGCTTCCACGTTGGTCAATCCCAACGCAGTTTCGATCAGCGCCACGATGCCCGTGCGCTTGGTGCGCCCCTTCGCGGTTTCGATCTGCGTCACCAGCATATCGAGCGCGTAGATATCCGCAGGAACGCCAACTTTGGGCATCATGATCATGTCCAGCCGCGGACAGTTTTCAACAATGTCGATCACGTCGCGATAC
>VFLF01000594.1 GCA_009885185.1 Nitrosomonadales bacterium
AGGCCAAGCGTATCGAAGCGGGCAAGGAAAACACCACCATCATCGACGGCGCCGGCGCGGCCAAGGACATCGAAGAGCGCGTCAAGAGCCTGCGCCGCCAGCTTGAAGACACCACCAGCGATTACGACAAGGAAAAGCTCCAGGAGCGCGTGGCGAAACTCGCCGGCGGCGTGGCGCTGATCAAAGTGGGCGCGGCGACCGAAGTCGAAATGAAAGAGAAAAAAGCGCGCGTGGAAGATGCGCTTCATTCAACGCGTGCGGCCGTGGAAGAAGGCATCGTCGCTGGCGGCGGCGTGGCCTTGCTGCGTGCCCGCGCCGGACTCGCCAAACTCAAAGGCATCAACCACGATCAGGATTCAGGCATCCAGATCGTGCTGCGCGCGATTGAAGAGCCGCTGCGCTGCATCGTCTCCAATGCCGGTGACGAACCGTCGGTGGTGTTGAACCAGGTGGTCGAAGGCAAAGGCAACTACGGTTACAACGCGCAGACCGGCAAGTATGGCGATATGCTCGAAATGGGCGTTGTCGATCCGACCAAAGTCACCCGCGCGGCGTTGCAGAACGCGGCATCGGTGGCCGGCCTGATACTCACCACGGCAGCGATGGTGGCTGAATCCGCCAGCGAAGAATCCGCCGGCGGTGGTGGTATGGGTGGCGGTGGCATGGGCGGGATGGGTGGTATGGGCGGCATGGGCATGTAGCTCTGGCTGACTGCTCTGCACGTGATAGGAAAAGCCCCGCTTCGGCGGGGCTTTTTTATTGTTTAAAAACAGATACTTAAATTCGATCCCCATTGCAACATTACAGCGAAAAAGTATATCCACCCGCGCTGTACATAGCGCGTAGACTGGCTCTGTACGGTGTGCGCGTGACGTGCGCTTAAGCGTGGTATTGCACAGCACCCGAAGTGAAGTGGCCCGGTGGCCCGGTGGCCCATCACCATTTCCCGATTCATCGCGGCCATCGTGGTTTTACCAAGCGAGTCAAAATGAATTTCATGTTGTGGTTGGCGGCCGGCGGCTTTGCGGGCTGGGTCGGCTTTCGCTTTATCGGCGCGAATGCCGATCGCGGTTTGTTAACCTCCATGGTGATCGGCATTGGCGGCGCCCTTTTGGGCGGCAGCGTGCTGGCGCCGATGCTCGGCGACACCGAACTCTTACCCGATGCATTCAGCCCAGTCGCGCTGATCATGGCCCTCGCGTGCCCTGCCGTGTGTCTGACGATCGGCGACATGATTTTCCGGCGGTTCGTTGTCTGACCAACCGACCGTGCGGGCCGCGGCGGCCACGGACACGTTGTCCGTGACGCGCTTTCAGGAGGAACTGCGTCGCGGCGTACAGGCGTTGGCGCCGGCGGCGTTTCCGAATCCGCTGAACGACGTGGTGCAAAGCATCGAACGCAATCCGGCGTTTCCGCAATCGCGCCTGCTCACACGCCTCTTGTCGGCGCTGATGTCGCAGGCCGGCGAATTTCGCAGCGCCGAAGTATTCTCCTTTGATACCAAAACACGCGCCATGGTGGTCGCGCTGCTTGATGCTTTCGCGTCCGGCATTCCGGGACGCGATGAATGGCAACGCGCCATCGATAGCGCCCTCGCCGCGCAACGCGCTTACGGGTAACGCGTTTGCGGTGAACGACGCTGCGTTGTTTATGCCTTGCCGCCCACCCGCTGTAACCCACTCTCGATCGCCGCCACCATCGTCTTCAGCACCTTGATCCGCGCATGGTATTTGTTGTTGGCCTCGACCAGTGTCCATGGCGCGGTGACGGTGGAGGTGCGATCCACCATGTCGGATACCGCGGTTTCGTAGGCGTCCCACTTCTTGCGGTTGCGCCAGTCTTCTTCGGTGATTTTGAAGCGCTTGAAGCTCACTTCTTCGCGTGCCTTGAAGCGTTTGTATTGCTCCTCTTTGCTGATGGCGAGCCAGAATTTCACCAGCACGACGTTGTGGTCATTCAGTTGCTGTTCGAAATCGTTGATTTCGGTGTAAGCGCGCATCCAGTCGGCGTCGGTGCAAAATTTTTCGACCCGCTCCACCAGCACGCGGCCGTACCAGGTGCGGTCAAAAATGGTGATGCGCCCGTGCCTCGGCACGTGCCGCCAGAAGCGCCACAGGTAGGGTTGCGCGCGTTCCTCCTGCGTGGGCGCGGCCACCGAGACGTTTTGATAAGACCTCGCGTCCAGCGCGCCCGTCACCCGGCGGATCGCGCCACCCTTGCCGGCGGCGTCATTGCCCTCGAACGCGGAGATCACGGATAGTTTTTTATAGCGCTTGTCGCGCGTCAATAGATTCAGCCGGCCCTGCCATTTGTCGAGTTCGCGCTCGTATTGCTTGCGCGTCATCGCTTGATCCAGCTTGAGCGCGCGCAGCACGTTCAGTTTGTCTGCCGGCGGCAACGCCAGCGGCTGCGCGCGGACGCCGGGCTTTACCTTGACATCAAGGCGCGCGCGCATAGCGGCAAGCAAATGCCGCCCCACGGTGAGCGAGCGGTAGCGCGCGTCCATGCCGGGCACCACGATCCACGGCGCTTCGCCGGTGGAAGTCTCGCGCAGAAACGGCTCGCAGACCTTGACGAACTTGTCGTAAAGCTTGAAATACTTCCATTCGATATCGGTCACGCGCCAGGCGGTCTTGGGGTCTTTTTCCAGCGCCTTCAGGCGTTTTTTCTGCTGGTCTTTTGACAGGTGAAACCAGAATTTCACCAGCAGCACACCTTCGTCGGAGAGCATTTTTTCCAGCCGCCGTATCTCGCTGGTGTATTGTCCGAGTTCTTTCCCTGAAAGCGCGCCCTGCACCCGCAGCACAATGGGCAGGGTGTGCCACGCGCCGAAAAAAATGCCGAGGGTTCCCTTCGGCGGCAAGGCGCGCCAATAGCGCCACATCAGCGGGCGCTCGCGCTCCTCGTCGGACATCTCGCCAAACGCATGGGTTTGAATGTGGCGCGGATCCATCCATTCGTTGAGCAGGTTGACGGTTTCGCCCTTGCCCGCGCCTTCGACCCCCGCGATGAGTATCACTACCGGAAACCTGCCGTTTTCCTTGACGTCGTACTGGGCATTGAGCAGCGCCTCGCGCAGTTTGTCGGCCTCGCGCTTGAATGCTTCCTTGCTGACCGTATGATCGAGATTGGCGGAATCAAACATGGTGGTTTCTCCCCCTTGAACTCAAAGCATGTCGGGCGCCATCATCGCGCGCAGCACCGGCTGCACCCGCCCGCCGCGCTGGCGGCCCGTAATCCAATAGACCGCGCCCTTTTTGACGCTCAGGTCATCCTCGGCCCCGGTCAGCAGCAGCGACACTACACACCCCAGCGTGGGTTGATGGCCGACTATCAGTGTGGTGTGCGCAGCGCGTGGCCAATGCGCGGCCTTGAGCAAGTCCGCCGGCGCTGCACCGACACCGATGGCGGCAACGGTGGTGAACTTGCGCTGCAAGGCGCCGGCGGTCTGCTGCGTACGCAGCGCGGGGCTGACGAGGATGGCCGCATCGTCAGGCAACCTTTCATTCAGCCATTTCGCCATGCGCTTGGCGTCGCGCTCGCCTTTTGCGTTCAGCGCGCGCTCATGGTCGGGCATGCGAAGGGTTGCGTCTACCGCCTCGGCGTGGCGCCAGAGTATGAGATCCATGGTTTATCGCAAGTTCACCAAAATGTTTCGGCGCGCCGGTACGCACGCCACGTCTGTTGAAGTCTGCGCTTCAGCCCTTTGCGGCGCAAGGCTCGCCACCGCGCAAACCGCTCACGCAATTGATTTACATCAACAGCATCATCTGCTGCAAGCGCCGCGCCGAGCTTCTGCTTCACCACTTCGATATCGTTGAGGTCGCCCAGTATGTCCTGCAAGCGCGACAGCGTTTCCAGCGTTTTTTTCACGCGCGCGTGGTTGAACAACGGACTCAGGGTCTCCATCATGTAGCGCAGTTTCTTGATATCAATGCGCAACCGGTGCAACGCCTCGGCATCCAGTTTGTCCAGTGCGCCACCCGATTTGCGCACGCGATTCGTGCGCCGCTCCAGTTCGATGTGCCCGAAGCCACGTGCCGGTCGATCCCGGCTCGCGCGCCGCCGACCACCTGTGTCACCACGCCAGGCGGGTTGCGCAATCCATCGTTCGAGTTGCCGCAGCAAGCGCCGATAACGGTGCGACGCCAGTGCGCGATGTGCCGCCGCAGCGGCGCGACGTTGCAGCCGGCGCCACGTCTTATCCAGCGCCTCTGTGCGCGGGCCGTCACCCAGCGCCTCGCGCAAGGGCGGCCAGATGTCCGCGACAAACACATCGGCGTCGCGCGCCGGACCCAGGGCGCGTGCCAGCCACCGCAGTTCGCGCGCCACGGCCTTGCGTTGGCGCTTTTGCAGCAACCCGGAGTAAAGAGACAGGATCGCGCGCAGCCGGCGCACCGTCACGCGCAATTGATGAAGGTATTCGGGATCCGCTCCGGCCAGCACGCCCGGCTGATTGGCACGCACCTGCTCCAGCAACGCGGACATATTCGCGGCGAACACGTCGCCCGCGCACGTGTGCGTTGCCGACGTGACGGGACGCCACTTCACCGGCGCCGGCGCCACGCCATCGGCACGCGCGGGTTCGCTGGAGTGCGTCGCCGCACGTGTGATCGGTGGCATGGATACCCCCAAGTAATGCCGTGTCAGGGATTACAGATTATGGATTACGGGATAGTACTAACGGAGACGGGGACGCGCACGCCAAACCAGCGGCGTCCGCGCTCCATGAGATCACGCCGCGCCGGATCGGGCAAGCAGGGCCAGCAGTGTTTGCTGCGCCCCGGCATGCTTGCCGCCGCCGGCGGCTGTATGATATTCGCCCTTCTGATCCATGATCCAAGCCTGCGCTTCGGTCTCCAAATAGGGTGTCAGCCCTTCGTCGATCACCCGCTGCTTCAGCTTGGGATCCAGCACCGGGAAACAGATTTCCACGCGACCGAAGAAATTGCGGCCCATCCAGTCGGCGCTCGACAGGTAGACATTCTCCTCGCCGGCGTTTTTAAAATAGAACACGCGCGTGTGTTCGAGAAAACGTCCGACGATGGAGCGCACGCGAATATTCTCCGAGACGCCCGCCATGCCGGGCCGCAGCGCGCATACGCCGCGCACGATGAGGTCGATCTGCACGCCGGCTTTTGACGCGGCATACAGCGCCGCGATCACCTCCGGCTCCACCAGCGCATTCATCTTGGCGATAAGGCGCCCGCCGCGGCCGGCTTCGGCATGCGCGGCTTCATTCTGGATCGCGCGCAGAATCTGCTTGTGCAGCGTAAACGGCGCCTGCCACAGGTGCTTCAATTTGCTGGCGCGTCCAAGCCCGGTCAACTGCATGAAGACGTCGTTCACATCGGCGCTGATCTCGTCGTTGCAGGTAAACATACCCATGTCGGTGTAGAGCTTGGCGGTGCGCGGATGATAGTTGCCGGTGGACAAATGCACATAACGCCGCAAATTACCGCCGGTCGCGCCGTCCTCGCGCCGCACTGCCATCAGCATCTTGGCGTGCGTTTTGTGCCCGACCACGCCGTACACCACATGCGCGCCGGCGTCTTCAAGGCGTTGCGCCCAGTTGATATTGGCTTCTTCGTCAAAGCGCGCCATCAGTTCGAGGATCACCGTGACTTCCTTGCCACTCTTCGCCGCGGCAATCAGGATTTCCATCAGTTCGGACTCCGCGCCGGTGCGATACACCGTTTGCTTGATGGCAACCACCCGCGGGTCGCGCGCGGCTTCCTGCAAAAACGTCATCACCGGCTGGAACGACTGGAACGGGTGATACAACAGGATGTCGCCCTCGCGGATCGCGTCGAACATGTTGGCCGCGTGCTCAACGCGTGCCGGCACGCCCGCCTTGAACAGCGGGAACTTGAGATCAGGCCGGTCCACGCCATCGGGCACGCTCATCAGGCGCACCAGGTTGACCGGGCCGTCCACGCGATACACGTCTTCCACGTCCAGTTTGAACTGCGCCCGCAGATAGTCGCTGATCTGCGGCGAGCAGTTGGCGGTAATTTCCAGCCGCACTTCGTCGCCGAACTGGCGCTGCGGCAATTCGCCGCGCAGCGCGTCGCGCAAATCCTTGACCTCTTCTTCGTCCACGAACAGATCGCTGTTGCGCGTCAGCCGGAACTGGTAGCTGTCGATGACTTTCATACCCGTGAACAAGTCGGACACGTGCGCGTGCATGACGGAAGACAAAAACACGAAATCGTATTCGGCGCCCGCCACGTCCTTCGGCAGACGGATTACCCGCGGCAACACGCGCGGCGCCTGCACGATGGCGATGCCAGAACTGCGCCCGAACGCATCTTTGCCTTCGAGTTCAATGGCGAAATTCAGGCTCTTGTTGAGCACGCGCGGAAACGGATGCGACGGATCAAGGCCGATGGGCGTCAACACCGGCATCACTTCACGCAGGAAATAGTCCTTGATCCACGCCGACTGCGCGGCGGTGAAATCGGCACGTTGCAGAAAACGCACGCCCTCCTTGGCGAGCGCGGGCGTGATGTCATCGTTGAACAAGCGGTATTGCGCCGCCACCAGCTCGTGCGCCTCGTGCGCCACGCGCTCGTACACCTGCCGGATGGGCATGCCGTCGGGGCCGTCGACGGAGATGCCCGCCTCGATTTCCGCGTGCAGACCGGCCACGCGGATTTCAAAAAATTCATCGAGATTGCTGCTGACGATGCAGAGGAATCGCAGCCGCTCCAGCAGCGGGGTGGCGGCATTCTGCGCCTGCGCCAGCACGCGTCGATTGAACGCGAGTTGACCGAGCTCGCGATTGAGGAAAAATTCGGGAACCAGCCGCGCCTTGCTCATGGCCTTACTGCCATTCGGATAGCAGCCCCCTTGCTGTCATTTTTTCTCCGGCGGCACGTAGCCCGCGGCGGCATCCGCTCCGCCGCCGAAAAAGTGCTTGTCCATTTGCTGTGCAAGATAATCACGCGACTTCTTGTCCGCGAGACTCAACCGGTTTTCGTTGACCAGCATTTTTTGTTGTTCCAGCCATTGCTTCCAAGCCTCCTTGGACACGTTGTCGAATATCCGCTTGCCCAGCTCGCCCGGATACGGCGCAAAGTCGAGTCCCTCCGCTTCGCGCCCCAGCTTGATGCACGTCACCATTCTTGGCATAACCAACCCTTTATCATAAGTACTTGTTTTTACAGTATTATTACAGTGCAACCCATTGAATCAACAGGCTTTTCCGCCGACGTGCGACGCGCGGCGCACGTCAGGCTCTGAACGGCAGGTCGAGCGTCTGGCGCGTGCCCAGCGCGGTCTCGATCATGGGCGAACTGGATTGCGGACGTTCCAAATGATAGCCCTGTACGTAATCCACGCCGAATGCGGCGAGCATTTGCAGCGTTTCCTCGTCTTCGACACATTCCGCGATGGTGGTTTTGTGCAGCCCGCGCGCCACCGATACCATGGCTTTGACGAACAACTGGTTGTCAGGTTCCTTGGGAAGGCCGCGAATAAACAGCCCGTCGATCTTGATCGAATCGACATGCAAGTGCTTGAGATAGGCGAACGACGAAAATCCCGTGCCGAAATCATCCAGACATACGCCACAGCCGGTCTGCTGCAACGCTTCAATGAACCGCCGTGCATCGTGCAGATCCGACACCGCCGATGTTTCCGTCAACTCCACCAGCAATCGCCGTGCGGGCACGCCGTGACGGCGCAACTCGTCGGCGATAAACAGCGGCAGCGTGGGATCGTCGAGCGAACGCCCGGAGATATTCACCGCCAGCGCGGGAATCGCGCTCACCTCGGACAGCATCTTGATCGAGCGGGCCAGCACCCAGCGGTCGATATCGACGATTTTTCCTGATTTCTCCGCCACCGGAATGAACTCTCCCGGCATGATGTGGGTGCCGGGATTATCCGGATCGCGCATGCGCAGCAGCACCTCGAAGTGTCCCAGCACGCGCCCCCGGGTGGAATAGATGCCCTGGAAATACAGTTCCATCAATTCGTTTTCCAGCGCATGCAGGATGCGGTCGTTCCACGACAACTGCGCCACCATGCGTTGCGAATCATCCAGATCGGCGCGATAGATGCGCCACGCGTTCTTGCCCGCCTCTTTCGCCTGATACATCGCGGTGTCCGCCCGCGCCACCAGGTCTTCCGTGTTGCCGGCGTGATCGGGGTACATGGCGATGCCGCAACTGCACGTGAGCCGCAGGTTCTGTCCCTCGAACTGAAAACGCACCTGCGCTATCGAGCGCGTGATGCGTTCGGCGAGTATCTTCAGCATCTCGTCGGAAATGTCGGGCACCAGGATCGCAAACTCGTCTCCGCCCAGACGCGCGAAAATCTCGTTGCGCCGCACCTGCCCGCTGACTTCGCTTGCCACGCGGATCAGCATGGCGTCGCCGGCGCGATGCCCGAAGGTATCGTTGATGTACTTGAATTCGTCCAGATCGAAGAACAGCAGCGCCACGCGCGACGAACTGCGCTGCGCATCGGCAACCATGCGTCCCATTTCCTCGTTGAAGCGGTGCCGGTTGTACAGGCCGGTCAACGCATCGCGCTCGGCAAGATAGACCAGTTGGTCGGCATTGCGCCGTTCAGTGGTCACGTCCTCGAATATCCACATGCGCCCCACCGGCTTGCCGAACGCATCCTCCACCGCGTGGCTTTGCTGCGTCACCAGACGCCCGTCCGCCATCGGCAATTCAAAGGCGCTGTTCGGCTCGCCGGGCAACGGCGGCTGAAGCAGGTAACGCCCGTGTTCCGCGGGCCGCGCCAGCGTGCTGCCGAAATTCACGAGCATTTCCACGGGACTGGCGCCGATAATGCGCGTGCCCGGCGGTATCGACCAGATGCGCGAAAACGCCGGGTTGCAGTACACCGCGTGGTTGTCCATCGACACGAAAAGGATGCCGATGTCCATCGCGCTCAGGAGCGCCGAGAGCCGCGCATGTTCGTCCTGCGCCTGCTCGAGATACTGCTTCTGCACGGCCTGCGCTTCACGCAGCTCCTTGACGGTCGCTTCGAGTTGCCGCTCGGCCTCCTTGCGCGTAGTGATGTCGCGAATGCTGATGCGGATGCCCAGATTGCGGTTATTCGTGTCAAAGATCGGCCGCCAGTCCGCTGCCGCCCAGAACGTGGTGCCGTCCTTGCGGCGCGCCCGAAACTCAAAGTCTTGCCCGGTATTGCCGAGCACCGCCAGACGTATCTGCCGCACCGTGCGCGTCACGTCGGGGTCGCTGACAAAGGGCGCCGGGAAATCCTGCGCGGCCAGGCACTCTTCTGGCGTGTAGCCGAACATGTCCTGCACCCTAGGGTTGATCCAGATCAGTTTGCCGCTGGCGTCAGCCCACAGCTCGCAGTCGTAACTGTAATCGGCGATGGCGGTGAATCTTGCTTCGCCCCGTGCGAGCGCCTCGATCCGGCTGGATAGCGCCTCCGCCATGGCATTGAAAGCCGCACCGAGCTTGCCGATGTCGTCGTTACCTTCAGCGGGCACCCGCACCGTGAGTTCACCTGCAGCAAGCCGCGCGCTGGCGTCGGCCATGCGCCGCAGGCTGCGCGTGAGCCATGCATACGAGACAATTGCATACACGGCGGTCATCACCAGAGCGACGGCGCCGACTACAATGATTTCGTGTATGAGCGCGGCGCGACCGCTGTCAAGCAGGTAGACCTCGACGACAACCACGGCGGCGAGCGCAGCGCAGTACACCAGCACGCCCGCCAACACAAACCGGGACCGCAGGGACAGATTCAGTTGCATTGGGATGGCATTACAAACGCTTGATCAACACGACCGAGCGCCGCTGGTAATTGTACATCTCGCGCTTTTGCGCCGGCAGCTCATCCACATCCACCTCGGCAAAACCATGCTCGACGAACCAGTGTTCGGCGCGCGTGGTGAGCACAAACAATTTTTTTAGCCGCTGCCGGCGCGCGCGCTGCTCCATCGCCTCCAGCAATCGCTCGCCGGCATCGTGCCCACGAAATTCGGGATGCACCACCAGACAAGCCAGTTCCGCCGCGCGCTCCTCGGCAAACGGATACAACGCGGCACAGCCGATGATCATGCCGTCGTGATCAAGCACGGCAAAGCGCCCGACTTCCATTTCCAGCAAATCACGGCCACGCTTGACCAGCGTGCCATCGGCCTCCAGCGGCTCGATCAGTCGCACGATGCCGCCGATATCGGTGATTTTCGCGTCGCGCAGTTTTTCCACCGGATCGGGCGCGATCATGGTGCCCACGCCCTGGTGGGTAAAAAGCTCCTGCAACAACGCTCCGTCGGCGTGGCGTGAAATCAGATGTGCGCGCTTCACGCCCTGTTCGCAGGCGCGCACCGCGCACGGCAGATAAAATCGCGCGTCACCGTCGAGCGTGGAATCCTTGCGCGCCAGCAACTTGCTCGCCTGCATCGGCGTGAGTTCACGCAGCAAGTGGCCGCGAGCATTGGTGGCGCCGGGCCGATCCATCATGAAAATCAGCTTGTCGGCGCCCAGCGCTACTGCCACCGCTTCGGCGATACTTTCCAGCGCCACGTTGAAGATTTCGCCGGTGGCGGAATAACCCAGGGGCGACAACAGCACCAACTCGCCGAAATTCAGGCGGTCGCGTATCGCCGCCACATCAATTTTGCGCACTTCGCCGGTGTGTTGCAGGTCCACGCCGTCGAGAATACCGATCGGCTTGGCCGTCACAAAATTACCACTCGATACGCGAATGTCGGCGCCCGCCATCGGCGAACCCGGCAGGCCCATCGACAGCAGCGCCTCGATTTCCACGCGCAGACGCCCGCTCGCCTCCTTGGCGATCGCCAGCGTCACATCATCCGTCACGCGCAAACCGCGAACATAGCTGGTTTGGTGGCCGATTTCCTTGAGCTTCACGTCGATCTGCGCGCGGGCGCCATGCACCACCACCAGCCGCACGCCCAGCGCCGCGAGCAGATTAAGATCGTGATTGATGCCGACAAAGCGGCCCTCGGCGATGGCCTCGCCACCGAACGCGATGACGAACACGCGTCCGCGAAACGCGTGGATGTACGGCGCTGCCGCGCGGAACCACTGGACAAACCTGTCGGATGACGCGAGCGCCGTCGGCATAAGGCTATAACGCGGCTACAATATGTTTAAAAACAGCATATTACGCGAGATTGTTAACTAAACCAAGCTATCCGGGATCAACGGTTGCGGGATCAACCGTCGCCCCACAGCGCCTGCATCGCCGCCAAAGCGGCCACTGCCGCGGTTTCGGTGCGCAATACGCGCGGCCCGAGTGCCAGCGGCACGAATCCGGCGGATAGCGCGGCAGCGGATTCTTCCGCGTTCCATCCGCCTTCCGGTCCCACCAGCAGGGTGACCTTTCCTTGCGGTCGCGCCATGTCGCGCAGGCGCGTGGCCGACGCGTGCGGCGACAACAGAAAACGCACGCCGTCTTGCGCCGTCGGCCCGCCCAGCCATTTCAGCAGCGCCTGCACCGGCAACACGTCGGGGAGCAGGTTGCGGCCGCATTGTTCGCACGCCGCCGCCGCCACCGACCGCCAGTGCGCAACGCGGCGTTCGGCGCGCTCGGACGCAAGACGCACCACGCTGCGCTGGGTGATCAACGGCTGTATCGCGGCAACCCCCAGTTCGACGCATTTTTGCACCGTGTAATCCATGCGTTCGCCGCTGGAAATGCCCTGAGCCAGATGAATCTGGAGTGGCGATTCACGGCTGACCTCCATGCGCTCGCTCACCGTCAAGGTCAGGCCGGACTTGTCGATACGCTTGATCAGCGCAGCGTACTCACCGCCGCGCCCGTCAAACAAGGTGAGCTGCGCGCCCACCTGCAACCGCAGCACATGAATGACATGGTGCGCCTGCCCTGCCACCACATGGCATTCGCCGTGATCAGCAATCACGCCCGGAAAATAGAGTCTGGTCAATGTATTAACCCCGGCGTTGGCTTGGTGACTGCCGTCGATTATGCCATACGCCAAACGCGTGACGATCCTTGTCATTCGTCGCCATGCATGGCGCCAGACATGCGCAACGACTAGAATTGCGGCTTATCGTGGAGAACGTGTTTTGAAAATCGTCATCCTGGGTGCGGGACAAGTCGGCTCTTCCGTCGCGGAGAATCTGGCGTCGGAAGCCAACGACATCACCATTGTCGATACCAACGCCGAGCGCCTGCGCGCGTTGCAGGACCGGCTCGACGTGCGCACGGTGTGCGGCAATGCCGCGCATCCCGCCGTGCTGGAGCAGGCAGGCATGGCCGACGCGGACTTGCTGTTCGCGGTGACGCAAAGCGACGAGACCAATATGGTGGCGTGCAAGCTCGCGGCGACCATGTTCAACTGCCCGACCAAGATCGCGCGCATCCGTTCGGCGGATTACCTGTCGCACCCGGAGATATTTTCACCGGAAAATTTCGCGGTCGATGTGCCGATCTGTCCGGAGCAGTTGCTGACCGAATACATCGTCAAGCTGCTGGAGTTCCCCGAAGCGCTACAGGTGCTGGAGTTCGCCCATGGCAAGGTCAGCCTCGCGGCGGTGCGCGCCTACCATGGTGGTCCGCTGGTGGGCCATGAAATCTCCTACTTGCGTACACATATGCCGCACGTGGACGCGCGGGTGGCGGCGATATTCCGCCAGGATGCGCCGATCACGCCCGAGGGCAAAACCATCATTGAAGCCGGTGATGAGGTGTTCCTGATTACCGCCACGGAAAACCTGCGCGGCGTGCTGCGCGAACTGCGGCGTATGGACAAGCCGGTGAAACGCGTGATGCTCGGCGGCGGCGGCAACATCGGGCGGCGTCTTGCCAAGGCGATTGAAAGCAAATGCGAAGTCAAGATCATTGAATACAGCAAGACCGGCGCCGAGCGGCTCGCCGCCGAGTTGAGTAACGCGCTGGTGTTGCAGGGGGATGTCACCGATGAAGAATTGCTGGAATCCGAAAACATCGGCGAAATGGATGTCTATTGCGCACTGACCAACGACGACGAAAACAACATCATGTCCGCGCTGCTCGCCAAGCGCATGGGCGTGCGCAAGGTGATTGCGCTGATCAACCGATCCTCGTACGTCAACCTGTTGCAGGAAGGGCGTATTGATATCGCCATCTCGCCGGTGCAGGCCACCATCGGCACCCTGCTCGCGCGCGTGCGCCGGGGCGACGTGGCCGCGGTGCATTCACTGCGGCGAGGCGCCGCCGAAGCACTGGAACTGGTGGCGCACGGCGACGCAAAATCGTCGCAGGTCGTCGGCAGGCGCATCGATGAAATCGATCTGCCCAAGGGCACCACCATCGGCGCCATCGTACGGCGGCGCAAAGCCGTGGAAGGCTCCAGCGCGGACGGCAACGATCAGGTCATCATCGCCCATCACGACACGCGGATCGAAGCCGACGACCATGTGATCGTGTTCGTGGTGAACAAGCGCATGGTGCCCCGGGTCGAGAAGCTGTTCCAGGTGGAAGCCCGCTTCTTTTAAGAGCACCTGACACGTCATGAGAGCTCTACTAACGGTATTGCGTCCACTCGGTGTGATCGGTATGGCGATGAGCCTGTCACATCTGGCGCCGATTGCGGTATCACTCATTTACAACGATGGCGCAGTGCGCGTGTTTTGCATTTCCATGCTGCTCAATTTCGTGATTGCGATGATCGCCTTCATGATGACGCGTCAAGTCAAGATCGAATTGAAGCCGCGCGATGGCATGCTGCTGGTGGTGCTGGCGTGGACCGGCGGCGCGGCGTTCGCCACCGTGCCCCTGCTGATGCTGATTCCCGGTTTGTCGTTTACCGACGCCTATTTCGAGGCCATCTCGGGATTGACCGCATCGGGGGGCACCGTGCTGAGTGGTCTGGACGCGCTGCCCCCATCGCTCAATATCTGGCGCGGACTCCTGGTCTGGATCGGGGGCATGGGCGTCATCGTTCTCGCCGTTGCCATTCTGCCGTTGCTGGGCGTCGGGGGGCGACAAATTTTCAAGGCGGAAACGCCCGGCCCCATGAAAGATCAGAAGCTCACGCCGCGCATCGCCGAAACGGCCAAGGGTCTCTGGCTGGTCTACGCGGCGCTTTCTGTCGCGTGTGCGCTGGCCTATCACCTGGCGGGGATGAACTGGCTGGATGCGTGGATGCACGCTTTTACCACCATGGGCCTCGGCGGATTCTCCTCCCACGATGCAAGCTTTGCACACTGGAATTCCCCCGCCATCGAGGCGGTGTCGATCGTTTTCATGCTGATCGCGTGCATTAATTTCGGCACGCATTTCATGGCGTTTCGTTCAATCGGGTTCAAACCCTATGCCCGCGATCTCGAAATGCGCGCATGCCTTCTGGTGATCGTGGCAAGTTGCATTGGCATCGCAGCCTACCTGTACGCGATGGGCGCCTACACGGATTTTCGCACCGCGCTTCGCTATGCCACGTTCAACGTGGTGTCCGTAGCGAGCACTACCGGTTACGCGAATACCGATTACAATCTTTGGCCATTGTTTGCGTCCATGTGGATGTTGTTTCTATGCAGCTTTGCCACTTGCTCAGGGTCAACGGGCGGCGGCATCAAAATGATTCGGGCGCAGTTGCTGTATATCCAGATATATCGGGAGTTCATCAAGCTCTTGCACCCGAACGCCGTCAGCCCGGCCAAATATGATGGGCACGTGGTCGAGAACAAGGTGATTTTCGCGATACTCGCCTTCCTGTTCATTTATATTGCGAGTATCGTCAGCATCACCTTGCTGTTGCTTGCCAGCGGACTGGAAATCATCACCGCCTTTAGCGCGGCCGTGGCGTCCATCAACAACACCGGGCCGGGACTGAATCAGGTGGGACCGGCCTCCACCTTCGCCGTGCTGACGGATTTTCAGACTTGGGTATGCACCTTCGCCATGCTGCTGGGCCGGCTGGAATTGTTCACACTGCTGATCGTGTTTACCCCGGCGTTCTGGCGCAGGTAATGCGATAAATTCCATGCAATCCGTCAATCTTACGCGTCACTTCCTCATCGCCATGCCGGCGATGACTGATCCGCATTTTGCCAAAACGTTGACGTTTATCTGCGAACACAACGATCAGGGTGCGCTCGGCGTGATCGTCAATCGCCCGATCGATATGACGCTGCACGCGCTGCTGGAGCAAATTGAAATCGACAACCCCGCCGCCGCCTGCAAGGCCGTGCCGGTGCATTACGGCGGCCCGGTGCAGATCGACCGCGGCTTTGTGCTGCATGCGCCCGCGGGGTCGTGGAAATCAACGCTGTCCGTGGGCAACGAGATCGGCCTTACCACCTCGAAAGATATTCTCGAAGCCGTGGCGCGCGGCGAAGGCCCGTCGCAATTGCTGGTCACGCTGGGCTATGCGGGCTGGGCGGCGGGGCAACTGGAGCACGAGCTCGCGCAAAATGCATGGCTTACGGTGAACGCGGACACGCGCATCCTGTTTGAAACGCCCGCCGAACGGCGCTACGACGCGAGCCTGAAATTGCTGGGCATCAATCTGGCGATGCTGTCGGATGACGCAGGGCATGCTTGACAGCAAGGATAAAGGCGGCCATGGGAACCGTGCTCGCCTTTGATTTCGGCGAAAAGCGCATCGGGGTCGCCGTCGCGGACCTTTCTGTCGGCATCGCCCACCCGCTGGAAACGTTGCATGCCGAGGACAACAAGACGCGTTTCGCCGCCATCGCGGCGCTGATCGCCGAATGGAAGCCGGTGCAGCTTGTCGTCGGCGAGCCGCGCCACGCGGACGGGGGCGCGCATGAAGTCGCCCGGCTGGCACGGCGCTTCGCACAACGGCTTGAAGGCCGTTTCGGCGTGCCGGTGGCGCTGGTGGATGAGACACTCAGTTCGGCGGCCGCTGAATCGCGACTGCACGAACACGGCGTGCATGGCGAAAAGCTGAAGAACGCGCTCGATGCCGCCGCCGCTGGAGAAATCCTTGAGACCTGGCTTGAACTGCAACGAAAAAAAGCGCGGTAATCGCGCAGTACCGCTTAATTGTACGGGGGCATTGTGTTACTCTAGCGCCCCAATAAACGCCCATGAACAAGCCGGGTAACCCACCTTCGCCTCCGTCGCCCCCTGCGCATTCGCTGCCGGATGCCGAGCAATTATTGGCGCGGCTGCTGGATCAAATGAAGCCCGTGGTTGGGCCAGACACGGGCATCATCGGCATTCATACCGGCGGCGTGTGGGTGGCGGAACGTCTCCACGCCGCGCTCGGCATCAACATCCCGCTCGGCACGCTTGACGTTTCTTTCTACCGCGACGATTTCGAGAAAATCGGCCTGCACCGCGATGTCAAAACCTCCGACCTTCCTTTTGATGTGGAAGGCCGCCGCCTGATCCTGGTGGACGACGTGCTTTACACCGGGCGCACCATCCGCGCCGCGATGAACGTGCTGTTCGACTACGGCCGCCCGGCGAGCATCCAGCTCGCCGCGCTGGTGGATCGCGGCGGGCGTGAGTTGCCGGTGAGCGCGGATTTTCTCGGCGGTGATATTTCACTGGCGATATCGCAAAGCGTTGAGCTGGTGCGCGACGTATCGAACAAACTGTCCCTCAAGTTGCACGAAAACTAGACGCTATGTGGCTATATGTGGCTTAACCCGCGCAACCCGCAACTTAATAAAAACGGCGAACTGCATCACCTGCTGTCGCTCGAAGGATTGCCTGTTGAGATACTGCGGCAGATCCTCGACACCGCGAATTCCTTTGTCGGCGTCACTCAGCGCGAAGTCAAAAAAGTACCGCTGCTACGCGGCAAGGCGGTGTTCAATATTTTCTTTGAAGCCTCCACGCGCACCCGCACCACCTTTGAAATCGCCGCCAAGCGGTTGTCAGCGGATGTAATCAATCTTGCCATCAATGTGTCTTCCACCAGCAAGGGCGAGAGCGTACTCGACACCGTGGCCAACCTGTCCGCGATGCAGGCGGATATGTTCATCGTGCGCCATGCCGCCAGCGGCGCGCCGTACCTGATCGCCAAGCACGTAGGACCGGACATCCACGTTATCAACGCGGGCGACGGGCGCCATTCGCACCCGACGCAAGGACTGCTGGATGTGTTCGCCATCCGCCACTACAAGAAAGATTTCACTAACCTGCGCGTGGCGATTGTCGGCGACATTTTGCATTCGCGCGTGGCGCGCTCGCAGATACACGCGCTGACCACGCTGGGCTGCCCCGAAATCCGCGTGATCGGCCCGCGCACACTGATCCCCGCCGAAATTCGCGGCCTTGGTGTGCATGTCTACCACGACATGCGCGAGGGACTCAAAGACGTGGATGTGGTCAGCATGCTGCGCCTGCAAAACGAACGCATGAAAGGCGCGCTGCTCGCTTCCGGCGAAGAGTTTTATAAATACTACGGCCTCACCGACGACAAGCTGGCGCTGGCCAAGCCCGATGCCATTGTGCTGCATCCGGGGCCGATGAACCGCGGCGTGGAAATCGATTCCAGCGTGGCCGACGGCAAGCAATCGGTGATATTGCCGCAAGTGAGTTTCGGCATCGCCATTCGCATGGCGGTGATGAGCATTGTGGCAGGCAACTGACATGAAAATTCATATCAAAAACGGCCGCCTGATCGACCCGAAAAACAACATCGACGCCGTGCGCGATGTGTATATCGCCGCCGGGAAAGTGGTCGCCGTCGGCACGGCACCCGACGGCTTCACCGCCAACCGCATCATCGACGCCACAGGCAAAATCGTCTGCCCCGGTCTGGTGGATTTGTCCGCGCGCCTGCGCGAACCGGGCTTTGAGTACATCGCGACACTGGAGTCCGAAATGCAGGCGGCGTGCGCCGGCGGCGTCACCAGCCTTGCCTGCCCGCCGGACACCGATCCGCCGCTCGACGAGCCGGGGCTGGTGGAAATGCTCAAGTATCGCGCGCACAATCTCAACAAGGCGCGCGTGTATCCCATTGGCGCGCTCACGGCGGGGCTGAAAGGATTGCAGCTTACCGAAATGGCGGAGTTGCGCGATGCGGGTTGCGTGGCATTTTCGCATGCCGACGTGCCGCTCACCGACAACCAAGTGTTGTATTTTGCCATGCAGTACGCGGCCACGTTCAATATCCCCGTGTGGCTGCGCCCGCAGGATGCGGCGCTGGCCCGCAACGGCGTGGCGCACGATGGGCAGGTGGCCACGCGGCTCGGTTTGCCGTCAATACCGGTGTGCGCGGAGACGGCGGCGTTGTCGGTCATTCTGCTGCTGGCACGGGAAACCGGCGCACGCGTGCATCTGTGCCGTCTGTCGAGCGCGGAGGGCATCAACATGGTGCGGCGAGCGCGGCATGACGGCGCGGCGGTGACCTGTGACGTCGCCGTGCATCATCTGCATTTGTCGGAAATGGACATTGGCTACTTTGATCCGCTCTGCCATTTGATTCCGCCGCTGCGCAGTCAGCGCGACCGCGACGCCCTGCGCAAAGGGCTCGCCGATCACACTGTCGATGCCGTGTGCTCGGATCATTGCCCGGTGGACGACGACGCCAAGCAACTGCCGTTTTCCGAAGCCGAACCTGGCGCCACCGGGCTGGAGCTATTGCTGCCGCTGACATTGAAATGGGCGGAGGAAGATCAGGTCGCGCTGCCCGTGGCGCTCGCGCGCATCACTACCGATGCGGCAAGGGTGCTGGGCATCGACGCCGGACATTTGTCGGTCGGCGCCGACGCCGACGTGTGCCTATTCGATCCGCAACGCTACTGGAAAGTCGAGCCTTCCACGCTGCTCAGTCACGGCAAGAACACGCCGTTCAGCGGCCTTGAAGTCAAAGGCCAGGTGACGCACACGCTGGTGGGCGGGCAAATAGCGTATGAACTGCGCGCGTACGAAGCGAAGTAACGTCACGCGCCAGGAATTCTTTCCCCCCTGGCCTGTCGAAGTGTACTGGTAAACTTTTCCCTCGACATTTTTCCGAGTACCCCGCATGAA
>VFLF01000807.1 GCA_009885185.1 Nitrosomonadales bacterium
ACGCACGTGCCCTACAAGGGCGCGGCGCCGGCAGTGACCGATTTGCTGGGCGGCCACCTTAACGTCATGCTGATCGGCGTGCCGGCCTCGCTGCCGCATGTGCGCGCGGGCAAGCTGACGGCGCTGGGCATCGAAAGCCTGCAACGCTATCCCGCCGCGATGGATCTGCCCACGCTGGCCGAATCGGGACTGCCCGGCTTTGAAGTCGCTAACTGGTTTGCCGTGCTGGCACCCGCAGGCACGCCCGCCGCGCACATAGGCCGGCTCAACGGCGAATTCAATGACGTGCTGCGGGTGGCCGACATGCGCGAACGCCTGTTGAAACAGGGCTTCGAAAGCGCCGGCGGCACGCCCGCGCAGTTCGCCGCGTATCTGCGTGCAGAAATCGAGAAGTGGACGAAAGTCGTGCGCGAGGGGAAGATTCGGCCGGGGTAGTCGCTCGGCGATTCCACATTAACTATTTGTTTTTATTGAATTATTTATTAATTTACCTTCGATTTAGGTCTGTAGAAGGCTTGACGATGTATACAAAAACTTATATAAACGAACTATGACTGTTTCCCGGCAAGTCGAGTTTAGTGGCAGCGCGCTCGACGATCTGCGGGCATTCCCGGTTTCGGCGAGGCGCGAGGCCGGTTATCAACTTGATCAGATGCAGCAAGGCGGGGAGGCGGACGACTGGAAACCGATGAACACCGTCGGCCAAGGCGTGCGGGAAATTCGTATCCGGGACGAAGCCGGCGCGTTTCGCGTGATCTACGTCGCCAAATTTTCGCGCGCCATGTATGTGCTTCATTGCTTCCAGAAGAAAACGCAGCAAACCAGCAAGACCGACATCGACCTGGCCGCCAAACGGTATCGTGATTTACGCAAGGAGATTGAACGATGAGCAATAAAAAGTTCGTCAGCGTGTGGGATGCCATCGAGGACACGCCCGAAGCAGCGGAGAACATGAAGCTGCGCTCGACCTTGATGACGGCACTCAAGGATTACATAGTTCGTGCCGGCCTGACGCAAGCGCAGGCCGCCAAGCGCTTCGGCGTAACGCAGCCGCGTGTTTCCGATCTCATGCGCGGGAAGATTGATTTGTTTGCCATTGATACTTTGGTTAACATGGCGACCGCTGCAGGGTTGCATGTTGAGATGCGGATTTTGGAGGCGGCGTAGGGAAAATCCATTGGGCTGCGAGCGTAGATACTATGGTAAAACAGAAATCCGGCGCCCAAGTTCACGTCGCAGATGGTGCTGGAGGTATGCGACAACTGAGCGATTTACGATTTGATGTCGCAGAATGGCCAATTGCTCTCGTCGTTCCGTCTAGGCACGCTGAATCCTGGATGGCACACCTTAGTGCAGAGATAGAAGAGCGTGGCTGGAATTCGAGTTCCCTTTCTCAGCTCGATTCCGTCGAGAATAGTGGGACTCTCTCAGTGCATACGGTGAACGGGCCGTCACCAACAACGTTAGACATTTTCTGGGAATGATTGCGCGGCAAAGAACTGCAGCTTCGGGTGAGACCGAGCGGTGCGCCTGTCTTGTCATTAGATATCGCCTGCGATTTCATCAAAGCGGTGGAAAGACGAGTGAGCACAAGGAAAGTGCTTTGTGTCCACCAAAATGCTGTCTTGACCTATGACTGCCTTCCATGGCGGGGCGAACTCTGGCTTGATAAAAACCATCGCCTAGGGCCGCCATCGAAGCATCCCGATTCCTTGCTAGGGCCGCAGATAGTTATTCTGGATGTAATGATGGAGGGTATAGGACGGTGGGGCGTTGCAGCAAACTTCCAGAAACGTATTTACGAACTCCGTGTGTTCCTAAGTATCGTTCTTGGATTGAGGTTCGATGTCAGTAAGTTCGAACAACGCTGGGTATATGAAACCGATGTACAGGGCCGCTTTACAGATTGCACGCTCAGGAGCACAGGGTACGTAGAATTGCCATCACAGCAGGGTTTTCCGAAATCAGGACATGCACGGCCCATAGAGAAGCGTGATGTGACGCGACCGGGTCTCGGCCCATACGGCATTACGTTCGACATGCATGAGAGATGGGTTCCAAGAGATATTGAGGAACTTTGGCGACGATTCATGTCGTTGCCGCCCATGAGGTGCGACCATCTGCTTCGAGCAGGAAACGCATTTATGACTGCACAGTTGATGTGGCCCGAGCAGCGCACCGCTTATGGCGCTTTCCTGGTGGTGGCGTGTGAAGCGCTGAAGCCCAATGGGAAAGCAGATGATCGAATGAATATCTACGACGTTGTCGCAAGCCTTGTGAATACAGATGAGGCAAAGGCGCTACGGCAATTAACCTTTTCCCCTCAAAGGGTTCGCAGCAAACACCTGCACCGTGGCGACCTATTGGCCGGAGAACTTCGACCAATGTTTTTTAATGACTATTTCAAAGACCCCTCGTTTGACGAGATGCTTAGAATTCTCGCAAGAGTATCTCTCATGTGCTTGATTGAATGGTTACGTCTTGATGGGAAATACAATGTTGTCCACTTACCTCGCGAATAGCATCCGCTGAGTGCTGGTGCCACGCCTTCTGTAGTGGGGCGAATTCTTGATCCCTGAGATCAGAAATGACTGATTGATGAATCTGTATGGGCAGTTCGGGCTAAACTATGAAGTTAAATATGAATGAAAGTCACACAGGAGTGCAAATGCCAAGCAGCATCCAAGTCTACGAACCCGTAGCACCCTGCCTAATCCAACCGCAAAAATCCCGCCAATCGCTCGATAAACTCGCCGGCAAAACCATTGGCTTTATCGACAACTCCAAGCCGAATTTCAATCTTCTGGTTGAAGATTTATCGCAATTGCTGATGGAAAAGCACGGCGTGAAAGCCATCGTCAAGCAGCGCAAGCGCAGTGCGTCGCAGGGTTTGTCCGAGGCGCTGATGAACGAACTGGTGGCACAGACGGACGCGATTATTACCGGCTCGGGCGACTGAGGCTCCTGCACGTCGTGGAGTATCCACGACAGTGTTGAAGCGGCCAAGCGCGGCAGGGTCGCGCTGACGGTGGTGTCGCAGAGTTTCATTGGACTGGGGCGCGCGCAGCAGAAGGCGCTGGGGTCGCCGGATTTACCGATTTCGCTGATACCGCATCCGTTCGGCACGCGCTCGCGCGCGGAGTTGAAGGAGATCGCGGTGAAATGTGCGGACGATATTGCGCGGCAACTATGCGAAGCCGTGCCCACGGGCACGACGGCAAGTCAGGCCACGCCGGCGGTGCCACGCGCGAAGCTGATTGAAGCGCCCACCGATCTGGATGAACTCAACAGGTTGTTCATCAAAAAACGCTGGGGCGACGGTTTGATTATCGCGCCCCCCACGCAGGAGGCGGTGGCGCGCATGCTGCGGCACACGCATCGCGCGCCGGACGACGTGGTGGCGACGATAGCGCCGGGCATGGGTGCGGCCACGGTCGAATACATTGCCATTCAGGGCGTGATGGCTGGTTGTTACCCGGAATACCTGCCCGTGCTGATCGCGGCGGCGGAGGCGGTGGGCACGTCGGCATTTCACTTGCAGGCGATTCAATCCACCACCAATCCGTCGGCGGTGTGGCTGATTGTCAATGGGCCGATTGCGAAATGGCTGGAGGTGAACAGCGGCGCGGGTTGTCTGGGGCCGGGCACGTGGGCGAACGCCACGCTGGGCCGCGCGCTGCGGCTGATGCTGCTGAACATCGGCGGCGCGCTGCCGGGCGAAATGGATAAGGCCACGCAGGGGCAGCCGGCGAAATACACCTTCTGCTGCGCGGAAAACGAAGAGGCGAATCCGTGGGAGCCGCTGCATGTGGAGCGTGGTTTTTCGCGTGATGCGAACACGGTTACCACCGTCGGCGCGCTCGGCACGTGGAGCATGAACATGACAGCCAAGCACGCCGAAGAAGTGCTCGCGATGATTGCCGACACCATGCAATATCCGGCAAGCAGCGATTACATCTACGGCGGCGCGCCGTTTGTGTTGCTGTCGCCGCAGCACGCGGGGCTGTTTCACCGCGAGGGCTGGAGCAAGGCCGAGGTGAAGCGCCGGTTGTGGGAGCAATCAAAAATACGCGCGGGCCGCTCCAGGGGCAGCGAGTTCGAGCGCATGGCCACAGGGCGGCGCGCGGAGCTGGGCGAGATCGGGCCGGAGTCGATGGTGCCGATTTCCGAGAAGCCGGAAGACATCAGCATCATCGTCGCCGGCGGGCCGGGCTCGCATTCGGTGTTTGTGCCGGTGTCGGCGCATACGCGATCGGTGACTAAGGAGATTGTGTTGACGGAGGGCGGGGCGCGCGGGTGAGAGGCTTCTGGAGTGCGGGAGCCTGCTCCCGCTGTCGGTCGGTCGCCGTTGCCGCGGTAGGTTGCTCGCCAACAGCGGGAGCAAGCTCCCGCACTCCATAGCGGTCATCCCCCCTTCGCCGCAAACTCCCGCACCACTTTCTCCCACCGCTTCATTTCCGCGCGCGTGGCGGTTTGAAATTCCTCCGGCGAATTGGCGATGACTTCCGCGCCGAGGCTGATGAGGCGTTCGCGCACATCGGGGCTGTTGATGGAGGCCACCAGTTCGCGATTTAACCGCGCCACCAGCGCAGGTGGTGTTTTGGCGGTGACGCATACGCCGTGCGTGACGCTGGCTTCGTATCCGGGCAGGCCTGCCTCGGCGATGGTGGGCAGTTCGGGCAGCACGCCCAGCCGCTTGGTGGACGAAATGCCCAGCGCGCGCAGGCGGCCGCTTTTGAGCAACGGCATGCCGCCGGCCACGGCCTCGAACATGTATTGCAGTTGCCCGCCGATCAGATCGATGGCCGCCGGTGCGCTGCCTTTGTAGGGCACATGCAGCACGTTGATGCCGGCCATGTTGTTGAACATCACGGTGGCCAGGTGTGAGGTGCTGCCCGCGCCCGACGAGCCGAAGTTCAGCGTGCCGGGTTTGGCCTTGGCGAGCGCGATGAGTTCGCCGACGGACTTGGGGCCCGCCGGGTTCACGAACAGCAGATACGGCACCGACAAAATGGCGGTGACCTGCGCGAAATCGCGCCTCCCGTCGTAGGGCGCGTTCGGCATCAGGATCGGCGTAGAGACGAACGCGCTGCTGCTGGTGAGCAACAGGGTGCGTCCGTCGGGAGCGGATTTCGCCACGATATCGCCGCCGACGGTGCCGGTGGCACCGCCGCGATTGTCGATCACCACCGGCACGCCGAGGCGCTCGGCGAGTTTCTGTCCGACGATGCGCGCGACGGTATCGGTGGGGCCGCCGGGGGCGTTGGGCACCACAAAGCGTATGGGCTGTGTGAGCGGTTGCGTGGTGTAAGGGTCCGTGGGTTTATCGATACGGGTTTGCGCGTGCAGCGGTGACACGGTGGTTACAGCGGCGGCGACGGCGAATAGTGTAGTTTTCATGCGGATTTCGTGTGTGTGACTGAGGGGTAACGGTGGTGTGCGTGCAAGGATTGTAGAATAGCATCGGATTTTCGTTGGGAGACAAGTCGAATGAATCACCCGCTATTCAAGTGTGCCGTGCTGGCCGCGGTTTGCGCGGCGACACCGGCACATGCCGCCGCTGCTACGGCTGGCGCGGCGCCGGCCTACCCCGCGCGCGCCATTCGCATGATCGTGCCGTTTTCCGCCGGCGGCGCGGCGGACATCATCGCGCGGCTGATGGGCGCGCGCATGTCTGAAACGCTGGGGCAATCCATCGTCGTCGATACGCGCCCCGGCGGCGGCACGGTGCTAGGCACGGAAATTGTCGCGCGCGCGAATCCCGACGGCTACACCGTGGGCATGCTGGCCACCGCGCTGGCGCTGAACGCGGGATTGCTGCCCAAACTGCCGTACGATTCGGTGAAGGATTTTTCGCCGATCATGCTGGCGGTGGATACGCCGCTGATTTTTGTGGTGCCGACGTCGCTGCCGGCGAAGAGCCTGAAGGATTTGATTGCGATGGCGAAAGCGCGCCCCAATGGCGTGAGCTACGCCTCGTCGGGGCAGGGCACCAGCGGCCATCTGGCGATTGAGTTGCTGAGTTACCGCACGGGCATTGCCATGCTGCACGTGCCGTACAAAGGTGCGGGGCAGGCGTTGATCGATGTGATCGGCGGACAGGTGCAGGTGTTATGCACCAGCACGCTGCCGGCGTTGCCGCATGTGCGTTCGGGGCAGTTGCGCGGCCTGGCGGTGACGACCGCGGCGCGCTCGCGCGCGGCGCCGGATGTGCCGACAGTTGCCGAAGCGGCATCACTGCCGGGCTATCGCGCAAGCACCTGGTATGCCTTGCTCGCGCCGGCGCGCACACCCGCGCCCATCATTGACACGCTGCATCGCGCGGCGACGCAGGCGTTGAAGCAGCCGGCGGTGGTGGACACGCTGGCCGGACAAGGCGGCGATGCCATCGCGAGTACGCCCGACGAACTGCGGCGGTTTCTGCAAAACGAAATTGACGTGTGGACCAAGGTGATACGGCAGGCGGGGATCAAGCCGGGTAATTGAGGATGTGAGGATGTGAGGATGCGACGCGCCATGGCTCCGGATATTTATAATTTACGTAAGCATTTGTTTTTAAACAATAATTTATTAATTGGCGTTGTGCTGTCAGGGATGGCCGGCGCGGCGCATGCGCAGTCCGCGCCCGCCGCTCACTACCCGAATCGCCCGGTGCGCTATGTCGTCGGCGGCACCGTTGGCGGCGGCGCCGATAGTCTCGCGCGCGCCATCGCGCAAAAGCTTGGCGAGCAGTGGGGGCAGCAAGTGATCGTGGACAACCGTCCCGGTGGCGGCGGCATCGTCGCCAGCGAGATCGTCGCAAAAAGCCCGCCCGATGGTTACAACCTGTTGATGGCGTTTACCTCGCACGTGACCAATCCGAGTTTGTATCCGAAGCTCTCGTATGACGCGGTGAAGGATTTCGCGCCGGTCACGCTGATTGCGACGATTCCCAATATTCTGGTGTTGCATCCGTCGGTGGCGGCGGATACGGTGCCCGCGCTGGTGGCGCTGGCGAAGAAAAAATCGCTGTCGTTTGCTTCTACCGGCAGCGGCGCATCCACGCATCTGTCGGGAATTTTATTCGCGCATCTGACCGGCACGAAAATTTTGCATGTGCCGTATAAGGGTGCCGCGCCGGCGATTACCGGCGTGATGAGCGCCGAGACGGACATGATGTTCGCCAATATGCTACCCATCCTGCCGCACGTGAAAAGCGGCCGCTTGCGCGGGCTGGCGGTCACTGGCGCGCGTCGTTCCGCCGCCGCGCCGGAACTGCCCACGATCAGCGAATCTGGCGTACCCGGTTACGAAGCCAATGCGTGGTTTGCGACTTATGTGCCTGCCGGAACGCCCGCCGCACTGGTGCGGCGGTTAAATGGCGAAATCGTGGCCATCATCACGTCTACGGAAGTTCGCAACCGTCTTGCCGCGCAAGGCGCCGAGGCGTTGACCAGCACACCGGAAGAACTGGGCCGTTACACGCGCGAGGAAATAGCGCGCTGGCAGCGCGTGATACGCGACTCGGGCGCACGGGCGGATTGACGGCGCGCCGCGCCCGAGGTCACCGCGCCGCCGCGCGCAATTCATCGAGCGCTTCGGGATTCACCAGCGCGCTCAGATCGCCGGGGTCGCCGCCGGACAAAATTGCGCGTATCACACGGCGCATCACTTTGTCGTTGCGCGTCTTCGGAAAGTGGCTCACCAGCAGCACGCGCTGGGGACGGTACGATGCGCCGAAGCGTTGCGCCACAAAGGCCGCGATTTGCTGATGCAGGTTTTGCGCATTTGTTGCATTCATTGCATTCGGAACATTTGCCGGCGGCACGCACACGCAGGCGAGTGCCTCGCCGGTAAGCGCGTCGGGCAGACCGACCACCGCAGCCTCCGCAACCAGTCCCGACTGCACCAATATCGATTCGATCTCCGCCGGCCCGGTGCGTTTGCCCGCGATCTTGAGCGTGTCGTCCGAGCGTCCGAGCAGATACCACAGGCCGTCGGCGTCGCGGCGCGCGAGATCGCCTTGCGTCCACACGCCGGGGTTCTGTTGCCAGTAGCTTTCAAGATAACGCGGCGCATCGCGCCATAGTCCGCGAGTAAGGCCGATGGAGGGTGCGCGCAACACCAGCTCACCCATCTGCCCCGGCGCGCACGAGCGGCCTTGCGCGTCGAGTACGTCCGCGCCGCTGCCGGGCACGGGGCTGCCGAAGGCGCAGGGCTTCAGCGGGCGGTGAAAAGTGCCGATCAGAATCGCGCCGCCGATTTCGGTGCCGCCGCCGTAGTTGAGTATCGGAATGCGCTTGCCGCACACATGCTCGAAAAACCACAGCCACGCATCCTCATTCCACGGCTCGCCGGCGGTGACGGTGGCGCGCAGCGACGACAGATCGTGACGCTGTATCAGCGCAACCGGGTGGCGCATCATCTGCCGCACCGCGGTGGGCACCGTGCCGTAGAGCGTGACGCGGTGTTTTTCAATCAGCCGCCACTGGCGCGCGGCGTCCGGGTAATCCGGCGCGCCTTCGGCCAGCACCAGCGTCGCGCCGAGCAGCGCCGCGCTCACCACGATTTTCGGCCCTGCTGCCCAACCCATGTCGCTTAACCACATCAGCCGCTCGCCGGCCTTGAGATCAAGGCACAGGCCGACATCGAGCAGGTTTTTTCCGATCACGCCGCAATGCGTATGCACCGTGCCCTTGGCGCGGCCGGTGGTGCCGGAGGTGTAGAGCAGCATCACCGGCGCTTCGGCGGGCATGATCTCGGTGGGCGCCTGCGTGTGCTGCAAAGTGGTGATATCGGCCCACCACGTATCGCGGCCCGCTTGCATCGGCGCGTCGCCTTCGCCGCGTTGAAACACCACGATGTGTTTGACCGCGGGCGCCTGCGCGGCGGCTTCATCCAGCACGGCTTTCATGGCGACGCGCTTGCCGCGCCGCCAGGTGCTGTCCACCGTGATAACGGCGCGGGCGCCGCTGTCGATAAATCGATCCGCTATCGGTTGCGGGCCGAAGCCGGAGAAAAGCGGCATCACGATCGCGCCGATTTTCGCAATGGCGAAGTAGGCGGCGGCCACTTCCGGCAGCATTGGCATATACAGCGCCACCACATCGCCGCGCCCGATACCGAGCGCGCGCAGCGCACCCGCGAGGCGGCAGGTTTCGGCATCCAGTTCCGCGTAAGTCCAGCGGCGTTCGTCGCCGTTTTCGCCCTCCCACGCGATGGCGGTTTGCTGCCATGCCGGCGTGCCGCGATGCCGGTCGAGGCAGTTCAGCACCAGATTGGTTTCGCCGTTCACGCACCAGCGTGGCCACGGCAGGCCCGCGCGCATGTCGAGCACCGCAGAATAGGGCGTGGTGAATTCGACGTTGAAAAATTGCAGCAGCGCATCCCAGTACCAATGCGGCTCGGCGTCCGCTTTGGCGAGCAGCGCTTCAAAATCTGCCAGCGCGTGCCGGCGTAAGAAGGCGGTCAGCGTGGTGGCATCCAACACGTCGCGCGACGCTTTCCAGGCGAACGGGCTATGCGGCAAAGTCGATCCTATGTGTGTGCGGGGGAAACACGCGCCGCGACTCGCGCAAGCGACTCGGCTATTATTGCAGAATCACTGGGGCACATGGTTATCAACCAACGGAGGAAGCATGCATTCATCGTTGCGCTGGACGGGTGTTTTACTGGGAGCGGTCACGCCGTTGATGGCCGGCAACGCGATCGCGCAGGACGCCGCCGCGGGCTATCCCGTTAAACTGGTGCGCGTCATAGTGTCGGCGGCGGCAGGCGGCGGCTCGGACATCATCGCGCGCCTGTTCGCGCAGCCGTTGACCCGGAGCTTGGGGCAAAACGTGGTGGTGGAGAATCGCCCCGGCGCATCGAACATCATCGGCACTGAGTTTGTCGCCAAATCGCCGCCGGATGGCTATACCTTGCTGGTGGGCACCACCGGCTCGTTGTCCAATAATCCGCTGCTCTACAGCAAGCTGCCTTATGACTCGCTGCGCGATTTTGCGCCCATCATCAATGTGGCCAACACCGCCTTTGTGCTGGTGGTGCATCCGTCGCTTCCGGTGAAATCGGTGAAGGATCTGGTGGCGCTCGCCAAGCGCAGCCCCGGCCAGATGTCCTATGCGTCGTGGGGCCGGGGCAGTTCAACGCACCTGTCGACGATACTGCTCACCACGATGTCGCCGATGGACTTGATTCATGTGCCATATAAAGGCAGCGGCCACGCGATGCCGGACATGATCGCGGGCAATGTGCAGATGGCGTTTGATTCGATGTTGTCGTCGGTGCCGTATGTCAAGGCAGGGCGTTTGCGCGCGCTGGGCATCTCGTCGCTCAAACGTTCCGACGTGTTGCCGGACGTGCCCACGATCGCGGCATCGGGTTTCGAAGGTTTCGAGGCCGGTTCGTGGTACGGATTTCTCGCACCCGCGAAAACGCCCGCGCCCATCGTGACCAAACTGCATGGTGAATTAATGAAGGCGCTCAAACTGCCCGAAGTGCTGGAGCGCCTGGCGGCGCTCGGCGCCGAACCCATCGGCAGCACGCCCGCGCAGTTCAGCGATCAGATACGCCACGATCTCGATAAGTGGGCCAAGGTGGTGAAGGCTGCGGGGATCAAACCGGAGTAATGGCGTAGTCAAGGAAGTGCTGAGTAAGAACTTATCCGTAAATAATATTGACCTTCAAATGCACCTTGCGAAACGCGATAATGCCGGCCGCCAGATGGTTAAGGGCGAGGAAGCTACGTTCGAGCTTTTCGTAGC
>VFLF01000672.1 GCA_009885185.1 Nitrosomonadales bacterium
GTTGTTTCATGTCTTGTCTCGTCGCTTTCGAAAGCGTGCTATCAATAGCAACGTACTACGGTTGTGCGCGTTTACACGGAATTCGCGGACTTATTCAGTGTTTCCATAAGTATTTTTTTTATTCACTATTTTTAATTAACGCTCCGCGCGCACCGCGACGGCAATCGCCTTCGCCCAACGCTGCGCCTTGGCGCGCGATTTCGCCTCGACCATCACGCGTATCACCGGTTCGGTGCCCGAAGGCCGCAGCAGCACGCGGCCATCGCCACCCAAGTCGCGCTCGGCCTGTTTCACCACACGATCAACGCCCGCTTGCTCCCGCGCGCCGGCACGCGGCTTGACCGGCACGTTAATCATCACCTGCGGATAAAGCACCACCGGCGCGCAGGCCTGCGCCAGCGTCGTTTCGGTTTCGCACAAGGCGCGCAACACTTGCAGCGCCGCGATGATGCCGTCGCCGGTGCTGTGCTGATCGAGACACAAAATGTGGCCGGAGTTTTCGCCGCCGAATTTCCAACCGCGCTCCACCATCATCTCCAGCACGTAACGGTCACCGACTTTCGCGCGCGCGAACGGAATTTTCAGTTTGTGCAGCGCCAGTTCGAACGCCAGATTGCTCATCTGCGTGCCGACCACGCCGCCGCGGAGCCGTTTGCGGCGTTGCGCGTCTCGCGCGATCACGTAGAGCAACTGATCGCCGTCGTACGCCACGCCGCGCGCATCCACCATCACCAGTCGGTCACCGTCGCCGTCGAGCGCAATGCCGAGATCCGCGCGATGCGCTTTCACCGCTTTTTGCAAGGTGCCGGGGCTGGTCGCGCCCACGCCGTCATTGATGTTGAACCCGTTGGGATCATCACCGATGGCGATCACCTCGGCACCCAACTCATGCAGCACCGGCGGCGCCACGTGATACGCCGCACCGTGCGCGCAATCCACCACGATTTTCAATCCGCGCAGATTCAGATTGGAAGGAAACGTGCCCTTGCAAAATTCAATGTAGCGGCCCGGCGCATCGTCAACGCGGCGCACCTTGCCGATGTGCGCCGACGCGGCGCAGGTCAGCGGCTGGTCGATCCATTGCTCGATGGCTGTCTCAACGCTGTCCGGCAGCTTGGCGCCGTCGCCGCTGAAAAACTTGATGCCGTTATCGTCGTAGGGGTTATGCGAGGCGCTGATCACCACGCCCGCCGCCAGCCGCAGCGCGCGCGTCAAATACGCCACTGCGGGTGTGGGCATCGGCCCTACCAGCAGCACATCCACGCCCGCTGCCGTGAAGCCGGCTTCCAGCGCGGATTCAAGCATATAACCCGACACGCGCGTGTCCTTGCCGATCAGCACGGTGGGCCGCCCGTCGCCGTCGCTTTGGGCCGCCTCACGCCGCGCCAGCACCTTGCCCGCCGCATGGCCCAGCCGCATCACAAAATCCGGCGTAATCGGGGCGACGCCCACCTTGCCGCGCACGCCATCGGTACCGAAGTATTTTCGTGTCATTTTGTTTTTCTCGCCCTTAATTTTGCGACACCGCCCCCAGAACTGCCAGCGCGTCACGCGTCGCCGCCACGTCGTGAACACGCACGATCTGCGCGCCATTTTGCACTGCGATCAGCGCCGCCGCGACGCTTCCATGCACGCGCTCAGTCGGATCACGCCCGGTAATTTTGCCCAGCATGGTCTTGCGCGACAGGCCCGCCAGCAACGCGCCGCCAAGATTGCGGAATTGTCCCAACTCGCGCAGGAGTCGCAGATTGTGCTCCAGCGTCTTGCCGAAGCCAAAACCCGGATCGACAACAATGCGCTCGCGTGCAATGCCCGCTGCCGTCGCCGCTTGCACGCGTTGCGCGAGATACGCGCCCACCTCGGCCACGACGTCCGCGTACTGCGGATCGTGCTGCATCGTGCGCGGCGCGCCCTGCATGTGCATGATGCAGATAGCTGCACCGCTCGCCGCCACCGCCTCGAAAGCGCCCGGTGCGCGAAAACCATACACATCATTCGCCATTGACGCACCCGCCGCCACGGCTTCGCGCATCAGTTCCGGCTTTTGCGTATCAATGGAAATCGGCACAGCGCCACCGGCCAGCGCCGCGATCACCGGCAACACACGCTGTCGTTCCTCATCCAGACTCACCGGCGCTGCACCGGGGCGGGTGGATTCACCGCCGATGTCGAGGATATGCGCGCCTTCGGCGATCAATCCCTCGCAATACGTAAGTATCTGTTTTAAATCAGAAAATTTACCACCGTCCGAGAAGGAATCGGGCGTGACATTGACCACGCCCATGATCAGCGGACGGTCAAGCGGAAGCCGAAATTTGCCGCAGTGCAGGATCATCGTGAACGAGTGAACAGGTCAAGGGAACACTTGCAGCGAAGCAGAATGAGTGAACGAGTGAGCAGCACCCTAGCGGGTTACCCGTTCACTCGTTTCACCTGTTCACTTGTTCACGCTTTTTAGTCCTAAGCCTCGGCTGCCGGCGTCACGGGCGCGGCCGCGGGCGGCGTGCTGTCGCTCGGTGGCGGCGTGGTGGACTGCACCGGCTTGGGCGCGCGCGGCGGACGGCCTTCGAGAATGTCCTTGATCTGATCCGCGTCAATGGTTTCCCATTCCATCAGCGCTTTGGTCATGGCCTCGACCTTGTCGCGATTGTCTTCGATGATCTTGCGCGCAACCGCGTACTGTTGATCGATGATGCGGCGAATTTCGGCATCCACCTGTTGCATGGTGGTTTCGGACACGTTCTTGTGCGTGGTGATGGAGCGACCGAGGAAAACCTCGCCCTCGTTCTCGCCGTAGACCATCGGCCCCATGGAATCGGACATGCCGAAGCGCGTCACCATCGCGCGCGCGAGTTCGGTGGCTCGCTCGAAGTCGTTGGAAGCGCCGGTCGA
>VFLF01000331.1 GCA_009885185.1 Nitrosomonadales bacterium
GTTGTTTCATGTCTTGTCTCGTCGCTTTCGAAAGCGTGCTATCAATAGCAACGTACTACGGTTGTGCGCGTTTACACGGAATTCGCGGACTTATTCAGTGTTTCCATAAATAAAAACAAATAGTCACACTAAACTGCCCGCAGGGCATCCACGATCTTCAGGCGTGCCGCGCGAAATGCCGGCAGGAATCCCCCCGCCAATCCCATCGCCATGGCGAAGAGCAGCGTTTTTATCGCAATGTCACCTGTCAGGACAAAGCGGAACGATAAATCCGCGAAGGTTTGAAAGTTAATCGTCGAGAACGACGCGAACTGCATCAGCGAGGCCAGCGACAGGCCCGCCACGCCACCCGCCGCACCCAGCAGCAACGATTCCACCAGGAACGCCCACAGCACGGCGCCACGCCGGAATCCCAGCGCTCGCAGCGTGCCGATCTCGCCCACGCGGCTGGCCACCGAGGCATACATGGTAATCATCGCGCCGATCATCGCGCCGATAGAAAAAATCACCGATAGCGTCAGGCCCAGCACATTAATGAACGTGGATAGCGCTTTCGACTGATCGCGGTAAAAAATCTGCTCGCGTTTCATTTCATGAGCGAGACGCGGGTCTTCGCCCACCTCGGCGCGAAAAGCGTCGAACTGGCGGGTATCCGCCAGCCGCGCCACCATCGACGAATAGGCGTTGCGCCGGAACGCCTGCATCAGTTGCTCGACATCGCCCCACACCTCGGAATCAAAGCCGCTGCCGCCGCCATCAAAAACGCCCACCACCGTCCATTCGCGTTGGGCGAAACTCAGGTGCTGGCCGATACCAGTGCCGGCAAAACGCGCGGCGATGCTCGCACCGACGATAATTTCCGATGTGCCGGGCCGGAACAGACGGCCCTCTCTTATCTTGACCTGAGGCCGCAGC
The DNA here is from genome assembly GCA_009885185.1 of Nitrosomonadales bacterium. The sequence goes on from VFLF01000331.1 coordinate 916, forward strand.
ACAAAACCTGTTTCCGAGGTGCCGCGCACCACCACGTTAGAGGGTTTGTTATCACCTGCACGCAGCAGCGACATCAGCACCACGGTCTCTTTCGACACCATGCGCTGACCCTGTCCGCCCGTCGCTATCGCCGGGTGCATTTCGATAATGGCAGCCTGATCGCGCGCGATACCGCTTTGCACCTCGTTCTCCGCGCCCTTGCGGATAATTACCGCGTTATCCAGTTCGCCGGTCGTCACCAACGTGCGCTTTAGCCCCTCGTCCATCATCAGCACCGTGGCGAACACAAAAACCACCAGCGCAAGGCCGCCCGCGGTTAGCGCCGTGGTCAAACGGCGCGACCATAAATTGCGCGCAATATAGTTAAGCGGGATTGCCATGACGCTGCTCTTCTACCCGACCGACCGCAGGCCATCGACGATGCGCACGCGCGAGGCCTGCACCGCCGGCACGATGGCGGCGGCCACGCCCACCACCAGCGCACACGCCACCTGCGCCATCGCCGTGGCCTGCGAGACCGCGAAGATCGGAAACAGGCCACCCGCCGCCTGCTTGAACCCCGCCGCCGCGTAGGGTGTTAGCCACAACCCAAGACCGCCGCCCACTGCGCATATCGCCAGCGATTCGCCGAAAATCAGCACCGCCACAAAGCCGGGGCCGAAGCCCAGCGCCTTTAGCGTCGCATGTTCGGCGGTGCGCTCGCGCGCGCTCATCGCCATGGTGTTGGCCATCACCGCCAGAATAATCAGTATCACCACGTAGGACACCAATCTGATCGCGGCAATAATTTCATTAGACATCGACACGAACGACAACTGAAACGCCTGCTCGGTTTCGGTGAGAGTTTCCGCTACGGAATTCTGGAACTGCACATCCACTGCGCGTGAAATTTCCGCAGCGCGTTCCGGTGCGTTGATGCCGACGACAAACACGCCTACCTGATCGGCACGCCGACCCGCGCGCTGGCGTAGCCACTCATTGAGATACTCCCAGTGAAACAGCATCTGCCGCGTAATCTTGGATTCGTCAGAGCCGTCGAAGATGCCGCGTACCACGAATTGCCAATCGCCGGGGTAGATGGCGCCGCGCAGTGGGATCACGTCGCCCACCTTGAAACCGTATTGATCGGCCAGTTGCCGCCCCACCAGTGCGCCCTTGCGATCACGCAGCCACGCCTGACGCTCGGCATCCGGCAACAGGAACTCCGGGTACAGTTCGAGGTAATTCGCACTCACCGCGAACTGCGGGAAAAAGTTTTTGGGTTCCTTGTAAACCGCCCCAAACCACGTGGAGCGTGCCACGGTGGCAACGCCATCGACACTCCGAATGCGTGACTCGTAACTGACCGGCAGGCTGAATGCGAGCGAAATCGAACTGCGCGTGATCAGGCGTGTACGGGATGCCGCATCGGCGCCGGCGTACCACGCATCGATCACCGTCTGCAACAAGCCATACGCCAGCACCGCGATCAGCAAGCCGAACACGGTGAGGCCGCTGCGTATCTTGTGGCGCAGTGCATTGCGGATGATGAGTTTTAGCGCGTGCATGCCGATTGATAGTATTGCGCGGCGCTAGGCCGGCGGCGCCGCCAGCAACTCGCCTTTTTCCAGGTGAATCAGCCGCCGCGCGGTTTTGGCGGCCTGCGCGTCGTGTGTAACCATGATGATGGTGGTGCCGAGTTCCGCATTAAGGCGTTGCAGCATCGCCAGAATATCCGCCGCCGACTGGCGATCGAGGTCGCCGGTGGGTTCATCGGCCACGATCAACATCGGATCGGCAATAATCGCGCGCGCAATCGCCACTCGCTGCTGCTGCCCGCCGGAAAGCTCCGATGGATGATGATCCATGCGGTCGGACAGACCCACCATCGACAACGTGAGTTCGACGCGTTCGCGGCGTTCGGCGCGCGACAAGCGCGTTAGCCTCAGCGGCAGCTCGACATTCTCATAGGCGGTCAACACCGGCATCAGGTTGTAAAACTGAAAAACAAATCCCACATTATGCGAGCGCCAATCGGCCAATTCGCCCTCGGCCAGCGTTGTAATGTCCAGACCACCGACGCGCAGCAGACCGCGATCCGGCTTGTCGATGCCGGCAATCAGATTCAGTAACGTGCTCTTGCCGGATCCTGACGGACCCATGAGCGCGGTAAATTCACCGCGCTGTATATCGAGCGTGATATCGGTGAGCACCGGCACGACCTGCCCGCCACGATGGTATGCCTTGGCAAGATGACGTATCTCAACCACCGGCGGTGCGACGGCTTCGGCTGGCATGGGCAGTGGCGGCGGCAGCGGCACAGCGCCCTACTTCGCCACAGTGACAATCGCCACGCCATCGCGCAGGCGCTCGGAGGGCTTGATGACCACTTTGTCGCCGGGCTTCAGGCCTTGCGTCACTTCGAGCGCATCAACGTAGGCCGCGCCAGTCTGTACCGCAACCTGCACCGCTTTTCCGTCGCGCACCACATACGCCACCCTGCGCCCGTCGCGTTCGATCAGCGCTGACCGCGCAACGACCGTGCGCGGCGTGCGCTCGCCGTCGGGCATTTCCCGCGACAGAAACGCCACCTTGGCGCTCATCTCCGGCAGGATGCGCGCGTCCTTGTCGATGAAACGCACCTTGACGCTCACGGTCGCCTTGGCACGATCCACGGTCGGCACGGTGCGCGTGACACTGCCGCGAAAACGCTCGCCCGGCAACGCATCCAGTTGTATTTCACATGGCTGATCGACCTTGACCTTGCCCACGCTCGCCTCCGAAACATCCGCTTCGACTTCCAGCGTGCTCATATCCGCCATCGTCACCACCGCCGCCTGCGAACCCGTCGCCGACGAAAACGGCGTAATCACGTCGCCGACATTGGCATTCTTGGTGAGCACCACACCATCAAACGGCGCGCGTATCAGCGTCTGATCGACACCGACCTGCGCCGAGCGCACATTCGCCTGTGACACTGCAATCGATGCCCTGAGTCCGGCGACGGCAGCACGCGCCTTTTCATGACGCGTCACGGCAACATCGTGAGCAGCGGCGGATACGAAACTTTTCTTTAGCAAATCGATCGATCGCTCCAGCGCGCGCTGCGCGTCGCGAAACTCCGCCTCACCTTGCTCCAGGTTTGCGCGCGACAGACCTACATTGGCCTGTGCCTGCTCCAGGGTCGCCATCACGTCCTTGTTTTCCAGTCGTGCCAGCACCTCTCCCTCGCGCACGATGCTGCCCTCGCGCACGCCTAACCACTCCAGCCGCCCCGTCGCCTTGGAGGCCACGGCAGCTTTGCGCTGCGCGACCACGTAGCCTGTCGCATTCAGCAAGGTGTGCGCTTGCGAAGGGTACGCCTGCGACACCACCGCGACTTCGACCGTAACCGCGGCACGGCCGCTGAAATAGACATACGCTGCCGTGCCGCAAAGCAGCAACACGACAAACGCAAGCCACCAACCATATCGCCCGCGACGCCTCGTCAGCGGCGTGGCACTGCGGTCAATGCGTATTCGGGAGAGGTCTTCGCCTGACATAGCCAGATATTAAATAATCCATATAAACATATAGTTATCACATATTCGTTGGTACCAGTGTAGCAGGCTTGCTGCGCCGCGCCAAAGTCATGTCAGCGGCTCGGCATGCACTCTCTGCGGCTCGCGTCACACGCGCACTTCGGTTACAGTCTCGCGCATGAAAAATACGGAGAATTGCCATTGATTAAAGCCCTCCCAACAGGCGCCGCGCTCGGCGCGGAAATTCAAGGCGTCGATTTATCGCAGGATATCGACGACGCCACGTTCAACCATATTGTCGATCTGTGGCATGAACACGAAGTGATTTTTTTTCGCGGCCAGGCACTTACGCCGGAGCAGCATGTGCGCTTTAGCCGCCGCTTTGGCGAACTGGAATTGCATGTTCGCAAGGATTGCTGCCGTCCAGGCTTTCACGAATTGTTCGTGGTCTCGAACATCGTCGTCGACGGCAAGCCGATCGGATCACAGGACGCGGGCTTGTTCTGGCATTCCGATCTGTGCTATCTGAAGGAGCCCAGCCGCGGGTCGCTGTTCTACGCCCACGAGGTGCCGCATGACAGTAACGACGAGCCGCTGGGTGACACGAAGTTCGCCAGTGCCACGGCAGCCTACGACGCACTTTCGGACGAAATCCAAAACCGAATCGCGGGATACAAGGCCGTGCAATCTTACAAGAAAGGGTATTACCGTGAACGCAATGCCGGTCCGCGCAAGCCGCTCACACCCGAGCAGGAAGCACGCACACCGGATGTCGAACATCCGATTGTGCGCACGCACCCATACACAGGCAAGAAATGCCTGTTCGTCAACGACGGTTACACCGCGCGTATCGCCGGCATGGAAAACACCGAAGGCGACGCCTTGCTGAACCAGCTCATTCAGCATTCGACGAGAGCCGAGTTCGTTTACCGGCATACATGGCGGGCCGGCGATTTTCTGCTGTGGGACAACTGCTCTGTGCAGCACCAAGCAGTAGCCGATTACAAGCTGCCGCTACGGCGGCACATGGAGCGCACCACGCTCACCGGTACGGCACCATTCTAAAAAGATCCAAAAACACAGAAGGTCAAAACAAAAAAGCCCGATCTCAAAGAGAACGGGCTTTCGTGTTTTATAGGTGCCTGACGATGTCCTACTTTCGCACGGGTAATCCGCACTATCATCGGCGCTGAGCCGTTTCACGGTCCTGTTCGGAATGGGAAGGCGTGGTTCCAGCTCGCTAAGGTCGTCAGACGTAGCTTGCGGGCTTCTGAACATCGGCAATATGCCTCAGCCAGAAACCAAATTGGGAAGAAGTAAAAGTCTGGTAACACTAAATACTTTGGGTAAATCGTATCTGGCAAACCTGAATTCGCTATGAACCTGTTTCGGCGAAAATACGCCAACTCAAAGTTATAGGATCAAGCCGCACGGGCAATTAGTACTGGTTAGCTAAGACGATTACTCGTCGTACACACCCAGCCTATTAACGTGGTGGTCTTCCACGACCCTTTAGGAGGATCAAGTCCTCGGGAAGTCTCATCTTGAGGCAAGTTTCCCGCTTAGATGCTTTCAGCGGTTATCTCTTCCGAACTTAGCTACCCGGCGATGCCACTGGCGTGACAACCGGTACACCAGAGGTTCGTCCACTCCGGTCCTCTCGTACTAGGAGCAGCCCCCCTCAAACTTCGAACGCCCACCGCAGATAGGGACCAAACTGTCTCACGACGTTTTGAACCCAGCTCACGTA
>VFLF01000119.1 GCA_009885185.1 Nitrosomonadales bacterium
ATAACGCCGATCAGATCCTTGGTCTTGGCTTCGATGATGGGTGCCACCAGCAACTGCTTGGTGCGGTAGCCGGTCTTCGCATCCACCGCCTTCAAAAAATTGAGTTGCGGGCTGTGCGTTTTCAGTTCCACCTCGTCGTAGACATCGCGAATATTGATGACGCGCTTGTTGACGGCCACGAAGCCGGCAATGGACTGCTCGTTGATCGGCAGCTTGATGTCCTTGAAGGAATGCAGGCCTGTCTTGACCTTGGAAATAATCGAACCCTTGTCGTCGCTGGTCAGGTAAATCGTTAACCTGTCCGCAAAAAACAATCTGCACAGTTCGACCGACAGATCGGTAATGATCTCGTCAATGTTTTTGGATGCATGAACCTTGTTGGTCACGCCCTGCAACCGCTGCTGGAATCCGAGCTTCTCGGCCATCGGATCCTGCGCCGCGGGTTTCGCCTGGAGTACTGAACTCATATCAAACCTCCACTGCAATCAACACTAACTTGACAGATGTCATACGTCATATCACTAAAACTCGAAGACCTGCTGGTGTTGCAACATCTTGGGTCCCCATCGCATTGCGCCCGCCGATATCTCGCGCATGATCATATCGCCTTCACCCGGCTTTAGATGCGTGATAAAAATCTCGGCGCCTTGCGTAAGCTGGTCGAGCTGGCCGCTGAGCAGGCTGGGGCAAAGATGTTTGGCGCGTATCGCCAACTCCCGCTCTGCGTTGGAAAACGCCGTTTCAACGATAAGATACCGCAAATTCCCGATGCGGTTTACTTCCTTCCACAATTCGTCGCAAGTCGTTGTATCCCCGGTGAAAACCAGGCTGCCTGCGCCGGAATCCAGCCGGTAGCCCACCGCAGGCACCACGTGGTTGGCGGGCAGCGGCGTGATGGTCCTGCCGTTGATGGTCTGCCCGCGGCCGAGCGACACCGGCAAGAATTGCATCATCGGCTGCTGCGGATTCGGAATTTCGGTGAAATCCGGCCACAATTTCCAGTTGAACAAGTGCGCCTTAAGATCCGCAATGGTCTCGGCAAGCGCGTAAACGATAAGCGGTTTCGCGCGCATGCCGCCGACCGTATCCACCAGAAACGGAATGGACGTTACATGATCTAAATGAGAATGCGTGATAAATATGTGATCTATCTTTGCCAGCGCCTCCAGAGAAAGATCGCCCACACCGGTGCCGGCATCGATCAGCACATCATCGTCGAGCAAGAGTGACGTGGTGCGAAGTTTTCCACCGATGCCGCCGCTACAGCCCAGAACCTGTACCCGCATTATTTGGTCTCGAATTTGTGGACGCCGTCCCAGTCTGCACCCGGCGGAAGCAGTCGATAGTCCGCCACCCGTTCAAGAAAGATGTCATACAACTCGCCGCCTTCCCCATCCTTCAGTTTACGCAATCGCGTTTCCGCACCATCCCACTCTTGCGCACGATACATCCTAAGCGCTTCAGCCCAAATGTCAATTTGATCGCGCGTAGCCTGCGTCACCTCACCTTCGAGCCCCAGCGGCTGGTAAATCGCGATGGGTTCGTCCTTGCCTTTGACGCGAACCTGGTCGATTTCACGGCAAACAATGCCTGAAATCAGCGCCTTGGTCGTTTCGCCGATCAGGATATCCACGCCATACTGTTTGGTAATGCCCTCCAGCCGCGAACCCAGATTCACCGCATCTCCCATCACCGTATAGGCGCGCCGGATCTGCGATCCCATGTCGCCCACACGCATCACACCAGAATTGACGCCTACGCCGATCTTGAAGGGCGGCCATCCTTTTAGGACGAATTTCTCGTTGAGCGTCTTGGACTGTTTTTGCATGTTGATCGCAGCGAGCACCGCATTTTGCGCATGGTTAGCGTCAGCGACAGGCGCCCCCCAGAACGCCATGAT
>VFLF01000795.1 GCA_009885185.1 Nitrosomonadales bacterium
GACAAATCAACTACGCCTCGGCGGGCATCGGCACCAATCCGCACATCGCGGGCGAGTTATTTAATTTTCTCGGCAAAACGAGCTTGGTCGCCGTGCATTTCAAGGGCGGCGGGCCAAGCCTGATCGCCGTGATGAGCGGCGAAGTCACCGCCACCTTCACCAACATCGCGGAAACATCCTCGTTCGTGCGCGCAAAAAAATTGCGCGCGCTGGGCGTCTCCAGCGAGAAGCGCTCGCCCGCGCTGCCGGAGGTGCCGACGGTGGCGGAGGGTCTGCCCGGTTACGAATTCATGACGTGGTTTGTGTTGGCGGCGCCCGCGAAAACGCCGCGCGCGGTGATCACGCAGCTCAACGACGCCATGCGCAAGGCGCTCGCCACGCCGGAGTCGGCGAAACTTTTTACCGACCGCGGACTGGACATCGTCGCCGGCACGCCCGAGGCCGCCAGCGAACACTTAAAAAAAGAACTGGAACGCTGGGCGCGCGTGGTGAAAGAGCGCGGGATGCGGGCGGAGTAGCGCCATGGCATGATGTACACGAAGAAGGGCAGTAAAATGGATTTAACCCGACGCACTGTTTTGGCAACCGGCGTCGCCACGGCGGCGTTGGCCGCCGCGCCGGGCGCATTCGCCCAACCAACCAATCCAAACATTAAACCAGGAGGAACCGCTATGCCGTTCTACGAAAAAGGCAATGTCCGAATTCATTATCAGGAGACCGGTTCCGGCTACCCGTTGCTGCTGATCCCCGGCGGCGGTTTGAACGCCACCATCGGCAACTTCACCGGCAGCGCGCCGTTTAATCCGATGGAGGAGTTCAAGAACGAATACCGCTGCATCGTGGCGGACCTGCGCAACGCCAACGGCGGCGAGTCGTCCGGCCCGCTCGAAGTCGATCGCCCGTGGGACGCCTACACCGATGACCACATCGGCCTGATGGATCATCTGGGTATCAAGGAGTTCATGGTGATGGGCTTTTGCATCGGCGGCCCGTTTATCTGGAACCTGTTGAAGCGCGCGCCCAAGCGCGTGGTTGCGGCGGTGCTGGTGCAGCCCAGCGGGTTTCGTCCGGAGTTGCCCGATCTTTTTTATCAGAACAACATCAAGGGCTGGGGCCCTGCACTGACCGCGCGCCGGCCCGACATCACCATGCCCATGATCGACGCCTTTCTGAAAAAAATGTACGGATCGAATCCCGACTTTGTGTTTACCGTGACGCGCGATTTCGTGCGCGCCTGCCAGACGCCGCTGCTGGTGCTGCCCGACGACGTGCCCGCGCACCCCTACGCGGTTGCGATGGAATCCGTGATGCTCGCGCCGAAATCCGAAGTGAGCCTGTATCCATGGAAGGAGCCCAAGGAGCGCATACCGCTGGTGGTGCGCCAGGTGCGCTCATTCATGCGGGCGCATCGGCCGGCTACGGCGCGCTAAGTGGCGTAAGGGGAGCGCGTGCATATGAGGGCAAGCAGGGTAGCGAGCAGTCTGCGAGGCGTGATGTACCTTGTAATCTCAAGCACCGGGTGCGCGCACGCTGCTGATACGGCATCGGGGGCGAGCGGTTATCCCGCACGCCCGGTGCGCATCGTGTCGGGTTTTCAGGCCGGCGGCAGTTCGGATTTTCTGGTGCGCGTGCTGGCGCCCAAGTTGACCGAGCGCATGGGGCAAACGTTTGTGATTGAGAATCGCCCCGGCGCGGGCGGCGCGATTGGCGCCAATCTGGTGGCGCGCGCCACGCCCGACGGCTACACGCTGATTTTTATCAGCGGCGCGTTTACCGCGCATGCGGCATCAGTGAAAACGCCGTACGATCCGCTGAAGGATTTTGACTGGATCACCACTATCGTCACCTATCCGTTCGTGCTGACGGTGCGCAACGACACGCCCGCGCGCAGCACGGCGGAACTGATCGCGCTGGCGAAGAAAAATCCCGGCAAATTAAATTATGGTTCGGTGGGCATCGGTTCGGTGTTTCATCTCGCGGCGGAGTTGTTCAATTCGATGGCGGGCACGGACACCGTGCATATCCCGTACAAAGGCAGCCCCGATGCGTTGACCGACATGATCGGCGGACGGCTGGATTTCATGTTCATGACGTTGACCGGCGCGTCACCGCATATACGGGCAAACCGCATCCGCGGCATCGCCATCTGCTCCAAAGAGCGCTCGCCGCAGATGCCGGAACTGCCGCCGCTGGCGCAGGTGCTGCCGGGTTACGACGTGACCTCGTTCGCGGGCATGGGCGCGACCGGCGGTTCGCCCAAGCCGGTCATTGCCAAGCTCAATCGCGAACTGCGCGCCATCATGGCCGGCAACGATGTGATCAAACAATTCACCGAGGCGGGCGGCGATATGCGCCCCGGCAGCCCGGAGGACATGACGCGCCACGTCAGCGAAGAAATCGCCAAGTGGCGTCGCGTGGTGAAAGAGCGCAGGATAGAGGTGAAGTAAGGTGTAGCCGCGCCGCGCGGGGCGGTGTTTTTGTAAGTGCATCATTGTGAGCTGCTTGTTGTTAACCACACAGGAGGCCGATATGAAAGCGCTACTGAAATACGGTTTGATGGCCATCGTCGGTGGCGCTGCATCAACCAGTTTCGCCCAACCCTGGCCTTCGCGACAGATCACGATCGTGGTTCCCTTCTCGGCGGGCGGCCCTACCGATACGCTGGCGCGCCTGATGAGCGAGCCGATGCGGCGGTTTTTCGGCCAAACCATCATCGTGGAAAACGTCACCGGTGCCGGTGGCAGCATCGGCGTGGCGCGCGTGGTGCGTTCCGCGCCCGACGGCTATACGCTCTCCATCGGGCACTGGGGCACGCACGTGGTGAACGGCGGTTACTACAAACTCAATTACGATTTGTTGAAAGACCTGCAACCGGTGGCGATGATCGCGACCAATCCGCAAATGCTGATTACGCGCAGCGTGGTGCCCGCGGCCAACCTGAATGAGCTGGTGCCGTGGATTAAGGCCAATCAGGGCAAGATACAAATCGGCACCGGCGGCATCGGCAGTTCATCGCACATCGGCGGGCTGTATTTTCTGAATCGCGTCGGCGTGAAAATGGAGTTCGTGCCGTATCGCGGCGGCGCGCCGGCGGTGCAGGCGCTGCTCGCGGGGGAGATCGATCTTTACATGACGCAGATATCCGGCGCGATCGAACACGTGCGCACGGGGAGGCTGCGCGCCTACATGGTGACCACCAACAAGCGCCAAGCTGCCGCACCGGAGATACCCACCACCGACGAAGCCGGCATGCCGGGGTTGTACACCACGGTGTGGCACGGCATCTGGCTACCGGCGAAAACGCCGCGCGACATCAATGTGAAGCTCAACGCCGGCATCGTCGAAACCCTGGCGGACGACACCGTGC
>VFLF01000702.1 GCA_009885185.1 Nitrosomonadales bacterium
ACAAAAATATACAATTAAACCAATAGGTTACATATATATCACGATCACGCAACGCTCATGATCCGTTTACGGCCTGACACCCGCACGTGCCTTCACGCCCAACCCCATGCGCAAACGCTCTTCCATTGCGCCCACGATCCGACACAGGTAACGCCGCGTCTCGCGCGGATCAATTACATCTTCCACGGCGAATGCTTCGGCCATCCTGAACGGCGACGCCAACGAGCGTATTTCGTCTTCGAGCTCGGCCTGCCTTAGAGCGGGATCCGGCGCGCTGGCGATCTCGCGCCGGTACGCGACCGTCACGCCACCCTCGACCGGCAGCGAGCCGATTTCCGCCGAGGGCCACGCGATTTTGAAATCAAGCCCGAGGCTGTCACGCGCGGCGAATCCCGCGAATCCATAACATTTGCGTATTACCACGCTGATCATCGGCACAGTCGCTTGCATACGCGCGTGCAAGCTGCGCATGCCTTCACGCAATGTCGCGCCTTCTTCGGCTTCGGGGCCGATCATGAACCCCGGCAGGTCCACGAAAAATATCAGCGGAATATGAAACGTGTCGCACAGATCAATAAAGTGCGTCTGTTTTCGTGCGGCCTTGGCGTCGAGTGCACCGCCATTGACCATCGGATTGTTGGCAATGATGCCGACCGGCCGCCCATTCATGCGTGCCAGTGAGGTAATCAATGCACGGCCAAACAGCGGTTGTATCTCAAACACGGAATCCCGATCAACGATCATCCCGACCAGTTTACGCATGTCATACGGCGCGCGCCGGTTACGCGGCAGCAAGGTGAGCAAGGCTTCTTCCGTGCGGTCCGCGGGATCGTCACAAGTCGTAACCGGCGGAAGCTGCCAAACATTTTGCGGCATATAGCTCAGGAACCGCTTTACCATGGCAATGCAGTCTTCTTCGCTAGCGGCTACGTTGTCGATCGTGCCCGCGATGCTGGCGGCGACCTTCGCACCGCCCAGTTCTTCCTTGCCGATTTTTATGCCGAGTGCGCGCTCCACCATCGGCGGTCCGGACGCAAATACCTGGCTTTTCCCCTGCACCATGACCGAGAAATGCGACAGGATCGCCCGCCCTGCTGGTCCGCCAGCCGTTGTCCCCATGACGGCACTCACCACGGGCACTCGCCCCAACAAATCGACATAATGCGGCGAGAGCCTTGCGCCAGGGAAAACCGCATGCCCGCGTTGCCGGGTCGAGCCCACGCTTCCGCCCGCGCCATGGCAAAAATTGACCAGCGGTATGCAATATTCGTAAGCAAGATCACCGGAAAAGCCGCCCTGCCCCCCCTTCGATCGCGCGCCCCAGTTGACGCCGCCGCGCACCGAGAAATCCTCGCCGCCCACGGCTACCGGACGCCCATCTAATTTCGCCAGTCCCATCACATACGGCGCCGGAACTACTTTGCTCACCTTGCCATCCGAATAGGTAGCCGTACCGGAAAGCCCGCCGATTTCCTGAAACGAACCGGCATCGACCAGCTTATCGATGCGTTCGCGTATGGTGAGCCAGCCTTGTTCACGATAGTTGCGTACCGCCTCGGCTCCACCGTGCTCCAGCGCCCACTGGCGGCGCTGCGCGATTTCATCTGCCTCGGGCTTCCAGGTCATGGCTTCCTCTGTTTTGACGTTTCTGAAGCACTGCCACTTACGATACCCGCGCGTTCAAGCATCATGAACGCCTCATGTGTCATCCCCAGAACGTCGCTCAGGATGCGCTCTGTGTCGCGCCCTATTCTGCCGCCGCTGCGGCGAATTCTGCCTGGCGTTCCGGAAAGCAATGGCACCGGCGCAGCCAAGGTTACGCTACCCAGTTCATCATCCGGCACCTCCGCGAGCATGCCGCGTGCGGCATAGTGCGGATCCTTGAAAATATCCGCCATGGTAAAGATGCGTGTCGCGGGAACACTTGCCGCCAGCAGTATCTGTTCGATCTCCTGTGCGTCCAGCGTCTGCGTCCATTGCTCAATTATGGAATCCAGTGCATCCATATTGACACCACGCTTCACGGCAGTTGCAAAGCGTGCATCGAGGACCAGTTCAGGCTGATTCATGACGCGCGCCATACGCCTGAAAACCGCATCGGCAATCGCCGTGATATGTACTTGCTGGCCGTCCTTTGTGAAATAGAGATTGTTCGGGGCGCTATTTGGAAGTCTGGATCCCGCACGCTTTGCGACAATACCGAGCTTTTCATAAGCCGGCACATGGGACTCCAGAAAACTGAACGCGCACTCGTTAAGCGCCGCATCAATGCATTGACCCACGCCTGTTACACGTCGCGCGTGCAGCGCCATGACCGCACCAAACGCTGCATACAGGCCGGTAATATAGTCCGTCAAAGCCACTGCCACTCGCGCCGGTGGACGATCGGGATCGCCAATGAGATGCCTTAATCCGCTCACCGCCTCGCTAATGACCCCGTAACCCGCACGGCCGCTGTAAGGCCCTGTCTGGCCGAATCCGCTGATGCGCACCATGATGAGTCCGGCATTCAGGGCGCGCAAATCCTGGTACCCAAGCCCCCATTTTTCTAGCGTTCCGGGCTTGAAATTCTCAACCACGATGTCGCACTTGGCGGCAAGTTTGCGCACGATATCCCGGCCCTGCTCTTGCCTCAGATCAATAGATGCCAATGATTTGTTACGCAATAGCGTGGCGGCGTACAACGATTTACCCTTATAACGCTGTCCCAGTGAACGCAGCGTGTCGCCTTCCGGCGGTTCAATTTTGATGACGTCCGCACCGAAATCCGCCAGAAGTCGCGCGCAAAAAGGGCCTGAAATGGTTGAGCCCAATTCCAGGACCTTGCAACCGCTCAGCGGTCCCTTATCGGTGATTGCGGCCATCAATCCGGAGTAATGCCGCTTGCACGAATGACCTTCGCCCACTTGTCCATGTCGGCCTTGATGTACGCAGCGAATTCCTGCGGCGTATTGCCGATGATCATTGCGCCATCTCCCGTAATGCGTGCAGTCACCTCCGGCATCTTCAGAATGCGCACCACTTCGGTGTGGAGCTGATTGACGATCACTCCCGATACTTTGCCGGGCGCTATCAATCCGAACCAGGAACCTGCCGAGTATCCGGGTAATCCCGCCTCGCTCATCGTCGGCAGTTCCGGCAGCACGGTTGCGCGCCGTTCGCTGGTGATGGCTATGGCGCGCAGTTTGCCGGCCTTCACCTGGGGCGCCACGACCAGCGGATTGCCGAACATGAGCTGCACCTGCCCGCTGATGAGATCCGTTGCCGCAGGGCCGCTACCCTTGTACGGCACATGTACCATTTCCATCCCGGTCATCGACTGCATCAGCTCGGCCGCAAGCCTGAGCGACGAACTCGTACCGCTCGACGCATAAATCAGCTGGCGTGGCCGTGATTTTCCAAGGGCGATCAATTCCTTGAGTGTTTTGGCTGGCACCGAAGGATGCACCACCAGCACCAGAGGAATTTCAGCCACCAGCGTGATCGGCGCAAAATCCCGCAGCGAATCAAATGGCAGCTTCTTGAACAACGAGGGATTGACCGCAAAGGTATTGGTGCCCATGAACAGCGTGTATCCGTCGGGCGGCGATTTCGCAACAATGTCGGCGCCTATGACCTGTCCGCCCCCGGGACGGTTGTCTATGATCACAGGTTGTCCCCACTTTTCCGTAAGTTTCTGTCCGATAATGCGCCCCAGAATGTCGGTCGGCCCCGCAGGCGCGACCGCCACCACCATCCGTATGGGACGGGACGGATAATCCTGAGCGTGTACTGCGGCTGCCGCCGCCAGCATTACGGCAAGAAATCCCACATTTAACATCGAAGACAATTTTCTCTAGCTCCTCTCACGCTGATGCACACTATTCGGGCGCCGATCGACGCCGGTACATGAGCGTCGTTTCCATCTCCTGCACCGATGCGCCGTGCTGATTTATCAGTTTTCTCCGGAATTTGATCACGCCGCGATCCAGCTTGCTCGTCGGCTTTTTTTCGATCACGGTAGAAATCATATGTATGGTGTCACCGTGCTTAACCGGTGCGAGCAAGCGCCATTGATCCACCTGCAACAGCGCTAGCAAGGTACCATCGTTAATCCCGCTCGCATACTGCAGTCCGCCCGCGATCGCATACACCAGCGGCCCATGTGCGATGGGTTCCCCAAAAGAAGTGGTCTTGCAGTATTCCCAGTTGGCGTGAATTTCGTTGAAGTCGCCCGACAGGCATGCGAAATTGACAATGTCAGTTGCAGTCACTGTGCGCGCCGGTGTCTTAAATTCCCGTCCGATTTCGAAATCTTCATAGAAAAGGCCTCGCCTCGTGCTGTCCATATTTCCTCCTCTACCTCGGCTGATCGGCGAGAATGACCGTACAATTCGACGACAGCACGCCCCCCTCGTTATGCACAAGTGCCGCATGCGCGCCGTGAACCTGCCGTTCTCCACATTGCCCTCTTAGTTGCGCGACGGCTTCAATAATTCCGAGCATCCCGCCTGTTGCACCCGCATGAGCATGAGACAACATTCCGCCGTGCGTATTGACTGGTAAGCGTCCGCCAATGCCGGTGTGCCCGTCCGCGTAGCAGGCACCTCCTTCACCGACACCACAAAAACCCAGTTCTTCAAGTTCCAGTATCGGCACTATCGAAAAACAATCGTAAAGTTGCGCAAGATTCATGTCTCCCGGACCAAGGCCCGCCATACGATAGGCGTCCTGACCGGACTCCATCACTCCAAAACGAACCAATGTTTCTGCACATATGATGTGCTCATGTGTGTGACGCTCGCCGACACCCAGCAAATAGACTGGCTGCTTTACTATGGTTCGCGCGCGATCTGCCGCAGTCACGATAAATGCGCCTGCCGCATCAGAGATCAAACAGCAGTCCAGCAAATTCAAAGGGGAAGCAATTGGCTTTGATGCGATCACGTCCTCGACGGTGATCGGCGTCTTCATGTGTGAATTAGGGTGAAGCGAAGCGTACCGGCGAGTAACCACCGGAACCTGCGCGAGTTGCTCTCTAGTAATACCGTATTCGTGCATATATCGTTGCGTAATCATCGCGTAGCAGCCTGGAATTGAGTTTCCATACGGATACTCGAAGTATGGGTGACCCACTGCCGATGCCAAGGATGAAACCGCGTTGTCACGTGACATGCCTGTAGCCCGGTTTTCCCCGGTGCATACGAGGACGCAGGTCGCCTGCCCCGCCACAATGGCCGCTGCCGCATGCCCCAATAAGATTGCAGGGGTTGCTCCACCGGCTACCAGAGAACTACAGTAACGCGGCTTGATCCCGAGATATTCACAAAGCACCGTTCCCATCATGAAAAACGGTTCGGTTAACGAATAGGCGGTCAGTAAACCATCAATATCGGATAGCGCTAGACCAGCGTCATCGAGAGCGCGTTTACATGCCTGTGCTGTGAGTCCAAGACCCGAGAGATGCGGTATCTTGCCAATATCAGATTCACCAATACCAACGATTGCAGTGCGGTTTCGTAATGTGTGTTGCACAGCCAGCCTATCGTTCTGTCGAAATCGATGTGATGCGCTTGAATTGCGGCACTTTCCAACCGTTATCGCGCTCCTCGAAACACAGACTTACTTTGTCGCCGATGGCTGTTTCGAGTGCACTTTCACCGATGATATTCGCCATGACGCGCGGCCCCTCGGCAAGATTGACCAGTGCGACGACGTACTGCCCGCGTCCAGCGAACTCCGGTGCAGGAGCTCGATGTATGACGGTAAAACTGTATACGGTACCCGCACCATTACTTTCAATCCACGAGGTTTTTTCCGACCAACAGAACGGGCAGAGATAACGCGGCGGAAAGAAGGGGCGTGCGCAAGCATCGCACTGCTTTATCAAAAGGCGGCCATCGCGGGCAGCCTCCCAGAATTCTCTGGAATCGGCGTTTAATGCTGGCGTAGGCAGGCTCATGAAATCAATGAATTAACCGCATTAGTCACATAGACGAGGTGAACTTAACCACAGTTC
>VFLF01000912.1 GCA_009885185.1 Nitrosomonadales bacterium
ACAGTCGCCCTGGTTCTTGAAAACGCCGAACGTCTGCCAGCCACCCTTCATGCAGTCAGCCTTGGTCGACGGGAAACGGGTGGCAACAAAGCCGTGGGTGCTGCCATCGTCGTTGCCATAGATGCCAGCGACTTGACCGAAGTCGTTGATGGCTTCGCCAAAGGTGTAGTTCTCGGTGGTTATGGGCAAGAACTCATAGCCAGCGGTCGAATTACCGACGAACGCCGCCTGCTTGCCCACCGACGTATCGATCGCCGCCCCGGTGATCAGGCCAAGGTTATTGATCCCGCGCGCCCGGGTCCGGGTGCCGTTGACATCGAAGTAGGAAAGCGCGCCCGTGCTCGGGTCGCGTAGGAAGGACACGACATTGCCGGGGACATTCGCACTACCGACGACCTGGCCCGCGGTATTGATGCCCTGGACAATAATAAAAAACTGCCCCGGTACCGTGACGTCGGTAAAGACACCCGTCAGCGGATCGTAGACAAAACCCACCGAGTCGGACCCATCGGCAGCTTGTGCATATCCGGTAATCACCCCCGCCGAGTTGATGGCGCGAGGAAAGGTAAAGGCGCGCCCGGGATAGGAGAAATACGTGTACACAGAACCGTGCAGTACAAACCCGACATTGGCGGAACTGTCGCCCGGCCCTGCACTGCCGACGATCGTGCCGGCATCATTGATGCCGAGTGCCGAAGTCTGATATCCGCCGGGGGCAGGTGGCAGTTGGGTGAATGTGAATGTGCCATCGGGATGCCCTTGGGCGGTGAATCCGAAGCCAGTCGCGACCCCATCATCCGCTCCACCGACGGCAACTCCGGCATTGTTGATGCCGAATATTTGGGTGAAGGAGGATCCCGGGTAGTCGACCGTGGTCACCACGTAGCCCGCGTTCGCATTCGTCGACGCCACGGCGGCGAAACACCCTGCCATCATGAATGCGAGCGCCTTCGGCGCGCCCATGCCTGCATTCCTTGCACGGTTTCTAAACATGCCCATATTGAATTTCCCTATGAATACCCCCTGATTGATGACAAAACGGGTCTTAGGGGTGGATGACCGGTCTTGTTGATGCGCAGATCGGTGTGAACAACGCGATTAACTGCTCCGTTAGGACAACAGGCCTTTCCGGGATGCTGGCGCCCGACCTGCAAAACCGCGCACGGTGCTATCGACCGACGTCAAGGCCAGCCCGGAGTTCAAGGAGTTGGTGACGCAGACGACGCCGGAATTCAGACCAGCAAGCGCTGACTCTCGAAGCTGTGCGGATAGCGTTTTTTCTCGATCGCGTAATACGCGCGCAGCAGCTCGGGCTCGATGCCGATTTTCCGGCGGGCGTCCGCCAGTGACAGGTCGAGCAGCGACTCCAGGTCGACGTCGCTCAGCGGCTGGCAGTCGGACACGAAGCCCAGGCGCACCGCGTCCTGGAACACGCGGTAGTCCTCGTCGCTGAAGCTATAGGACTTCGGGTAAAAATATTTGCTGAAGAATCCGTACAACTTCTCTTCGGTCTGGCCGACGCGATCGGTGCTGCCCATGGTGAAGCCGATGACGAAGGCCTCGTCCTTGGCCAGCAGGCCACGACCAAGCAGCACGTGGATACGGTCATGCGCGACCAGACCGGTGGCGCCATGGAAGACGTCGAGGCCGGGAAAATCGAAGCGCGGGTTTTCAATCAACTGCACGATCAACGGCACGTCGGCCTGCTTGAGGCCGAGCACCGCCAACTCGTCCGCCGCCTGGCGAAGAGTCAATTCTTCCCGCGACAGCGGGATATGCCACTGCCGCACCTTGGCCTGGATGTCGGCGCTGGGCTTGCTCTCGTTCATTGCGGGCTCCGTTCGCCAGCATGATCGGCTTTCCGATCATGGCTGACAATCCGCGACGGGGCGCGCGTTCGACGTCTGTGCTGTTGTTGGCGACCGGCCTAAGCCGATTGCGCAACCAGGCTCGACTTCTGCGGCCACCACGGCAAATACGTGCGCGCCGCGTAGCCCCAGGGCACGATCAGGATCGGCAGCGCGATCCCGGCGAACGTATACGCCATCTCCTCCACCGGCGATCCCGCCAGCTGGCCGGTCGACCATAAGGGGTAGGCAATGACGCCGAGCCAGATTGCCTTGTAGAAGATCATGAACAGCATGATCGGTAACATCTTCAGCGGCTTGAACAGGCCCAGGAACGACATCGTCGGATACGCCGCCCACACGCACCACGCCACGGCGCGCACGTGGTCCCAGGGCTCCGTGCGGGTCAACAATTCCTCCCACGCGGACGGCGCCACCATGAAGAACATCAGGCCGTA
>VFLF01000585.1 GCA_009885185.1 Nitrosomonadales bacterium
CGGCGAAGGAACTGATCGCGCTGGCGAAAGCCAAACCGGGCCAGATCAACTACGCCTCCACCGGCAGCGGCAGCTCCGGCCATCTGGTGATGGAAATGTTCCGTGTGCAGGCGGGCATCGACATCACCCACGTGCCGTACAAAACCATCGGCCAGACCACGTCTGATCTCATCAGCGGCCAGGTGTCGCTGTGGTTTCCGACGATTCCCGGCGCACTGCCGCACATCAAGGGCGGACGCATGCGCGCGCTGGCAGTGGCGGGCGCGAGGCGTTCACCGGCGTTGCCGGATATCCCCACCGTGGCGGAAGCGGCGACGCTGGCGGGCTTCGACGCCGTGACGTGGTACGCGATACTCACGCCGGCGAACACGCCCAAGGCAATCATCGCCAAGCTCAACACGGAATTTCTGCGTGCGCTGCGTTCAACCGATATGCAGGAGCGTTTGGGCGCGCAAGGCGTTGAATCCATCGGCAGCACGCCCGATCAACTTGCGGCACATTTGAAAAGCGAGCTGCCGAAGTGGGCGAAGGTGGTCAAGGCCGCGGGTGTGCGCGCCGATTAAAATTTTTTTAAAAACAAATACTTATAATGTTGTTTGCGACTTGGTGTGGAATTTGGTTTTACGCTGGCCCCTTGGCATCGGGAAGCGCCGCGACTTTGCCAAATCCCGAAAATCGGCTATCCTATTGTATATCCATGTATCTACGTCGAGGATGCGATGAGACTTCAATTGGCCAAGTGGGGCAATAGCCTGGCGGTACGGCTACCGGTCGAATGCACGCGCGCCGCCGGTCTGCGCCAGGGAGACACCGTCGATGCCGAGATCACCCCCGCCGGCACCATCACGCTCACGCCTGCCGCGCCGTTCGACAAGGCCGCGTTTTTACGGCGGTTGCGCAAGCTGCGGCAAGGCATGCCGATCTCCGAGCCGGTGGTCGAAAGCATGCGCCGGACGTCGCGTTACTGATCGGGATATCGCGGATGGTTTATCTAGACACCAGCGTGGCGGTGCCTTTGTTCGTGGCGGAGCCATCCAGCGAAAGCGTCGATCGCTGGTTCAGTGCTTGCGCTGTTCCGGTGGTGTCGTCGGATTGGATAGTTACCGAATTCGCCAGCGCGCTGTCGATCAAGGAGCGCTCCGGGACGCTAAACGCCAAGGACGCCAAAGCCGCTTGGCGCAACTTTGAAACCTTTTGCCAGTCGGGTCTGCGTCTGGCGGTCGTGAGCCGAAAAGCTTTCGAAGCTGCCGCCAGAATGGCGCGTGAGTCGCGCCACGGATTGAGGGCGGGCGACGCACTGCATTTTGCGGTCGCCCATGAGATCGGCGCCAATACCATCGCCACGCTCGATTTGACCATGGCCGACAACGCCAAGCGGCTGAAGATGAAAGCGGTGGCGTTTACGTAAGGGCTGCTGTCCGACAGGTGCCGGAATCGAATTCTTTCTTGAACAATCCACGTGCTGCCTGAAGGCAGATAAGTGTCAGATTGCAGGCAGATAAGATCAGAAAAGGGGGCGGCGTCGAATTAAATCCGCCCCTAAAATAATACAAGAAAAAACAGATACTTACATGCCTTCGGTTATTCAGCCTTGATCCCCGCCTCGCGCACCACGCGCGCGTACTTCGCGGTTTCAGACTGGATGAATGCGGCGAATTCCTTCGGCCCGCTGCCGACCGGTTCCGCGCCTTGCTTGATGAGCGCGTCCTGCATGTCTTTTGACTTGGTGCCTTTGATGACTTCAGCGGACAGTTTGTCGAGCACCGCGGGCCGCAAACCGGAGGGAGCGACGAGGCCGTACCACGCAATCGACTCGTAACCCTTGATGCCCGCTTCGGCGACGGTGGGCACATCGGGCCACGCCGCGCTGCGCTTGGCGGCGGTGATGCCGAGCACGCGCAGCTTGCCGGTGCGCCCGTGCGGCGCGACCGACAGTATGGTCGATGCCATCACGTTCACCTGTCCAGCCAGTAGATCGATCAGCCCCGGCCCGCCGCCTTTGTATGGCACATGCGTCATCTTGATGCCGGCCATGGTGTTGATGAGTTCTCCCGCCAGATGCTGCGACGAACCGATGCCGCCGGACGCATACACCAGCGGCTTGGCGTTCGATGCGCTCGACTTGGCGAGCGCGATCAGCTCCTGCACGTTGTTCGCTTTCACCGAGGGATGCACCGCCAGCAGCAGCGGTAGTATCGCGGTCAAACTGATCGGCTGAAAATCCTTCTCCGAATCGTACGGCAATTTTTTGTTCAGCGACGGGTTGAGCGCGTGCCCGATCGCCACCATCAGCAGGCTGTGGCCGTCGGGATTCGATTTCGCGATCAACTCAGCCGCGATCACGCCATTGGCACCCGCGCGGTTATCCACCACCACTTGCTGGCCCCAGGCGTCGGTGAGATTTTTGCCGATCATGCGCGCCAGCACATCGGTGGAGCCGCCTGCGGTGAACGGCACGATGATGCGCAGCGGGCGGTTGGGGTAATCCGCAGCGGTAGCCGCAGCCGATGCGATGAACGGGGTAAGCGCTAAAAAAGCAAACCGCAGAGGCGCCCGCGGTAAAGCGCCGTAAAGCGCACCGGTGCGCGCACGCACTGAAATATCCCCGTTGTTCAAGTCGCCCATGTGGGCCTCGTATTTTTTCCGCTGCGAAATTTCAATCAAGCCAGCGGCCTTACGTTTAGTCCACGCACGCGCTTGAATGCGGCGTCGCCGGTCAAAAAGAAGTGCCCGGCACCCAACTGAAGGCAGCATGCCGCTTGCAGGGCGTGCGGTGTTCGTAGCCCATGCCTGACGTGGATCGCGGCCGCGAGTTCCACTACGTCCTTCGTCAGTTCCACCCAGAGCAAATCAGGGCGGGTGAAAAACGCGTCGTACGTCGCTAGAAGTGCATTGTCGTTGTTTTTCATCGGCCCCACCCGGCACTCCAGCCATGTCAGGCGGCTAACGGCCGCGCCAAGCGCAGGATGTTTTTTCTCCGCGACGGCAAGCTCGCGGCGAACCTTGCCGGCGAATGGTTCTTTTCCCTCAAGCAGATAGATCAGTGAGCTGGTATCAAAGAACGCAATCACCAGTTGCGCTCGGCTTTGAGCGCGGCATCAATCTGGCCTTTGGTCCGAGTGCCGCGAACCGGTTGCGCCAGCAGCCACTGCACCGCCGTGGTTCCGCCTCCGGTTAAAACCGCCGCCTTGTCACGGGCCAGGCTCTGATACGCATCTTCCGAAAGCACAACCGCTGCGGGCTTGTTGCGCTTAATAATATGCACGGGGCCGCGCTTCAAGCCGTCTTCAATGGCGGCCATGCCCCGGCGCTTAATTTCGGCAATTGTCAGTGTATTGTCCACGGCGACTCATTTTTAGTACTGATAATTTAATAATGATACCAATACCAGTACTGATTTACAACGCGCCGCCTGGTCAGCCGCCCATTACCGCATACCCCGACGGCGTGCCGAGCACGGTGGTGCGCTCCATGTGCCGCCGCTGGGTTTCATCAAAGTCGCCGAGCGCCTGGTGTATGGTGCAGCGGTTGTCCCATACCACGATGTCGTTCTTGCGCCACTGATGGCGATAGAGAAATTCGGGCTTGGTGGCGTGCGCATTCAAATACTGAATCAGCGGCTGGCTTTCTGCTTCGGTCATACTGTCGAAGCGTTTGACCTTTTCGCCGAGGTATAACGCCTTGCGCCCGGTTTCGGGGTGTACGCGCACCACCGGCTGCGCCATCGGCGGGTTGATTTTCTTTTGCTCTTCGGCGCGTTGCACGCCGGTAGGCGCATGGTTGATCTTGCGCGTGCCGGAGAGGTGTATGCCGTGAAGATCGGCGATGAGTTTTTTCATGCCGTCGGACAGCGTGTCGTAGGCGAGGGTCATGTTGGCGAACAGGGTGTCGCCGCCGACCTCCGGCACCGTCCAGCTTTTCAGCAGCGATCCGAGCGATGGTATGGGTGTGAAAGACATGTCCGAATGCCACTGCCGCCCGGTGTAGCGCGAGTTCGACGGCGTGCCGTCCGCGTTCGGCTCATTGGTGACCAGCAGCAGCTCGGGATACTGCGGATGCCGGTCGCGCGGCAGCGCCTCGTGTTGATCTAGCGCGCCGAAACGGCGGCTGAATTCGATGTGCTGTTCGCGCGTGATGTCCTGATCGCGAAACAGCAGGATGCCGTGATTGAGAAACGCGCGATAAATGTCGCCGAACTCGGCTTCGCTCCTCGGCGCGGCGACGTCGATGTCGCACACCTCCGCACCTAATGCGTACGACAGTTTCCGTAACTGGAGGGCCATGTCCTGTTTTCCTGAGTACCGTGTTATGGGGATTGTTTAACCAGGCCGAGCTCGGTCATGGTGGATTTGAGCGCCACGAATTCCTCGTTCAGCCATTTGCGCATTTCCGCCGAGCCCTTGAACTCAATGATCCATTGATTCTGTTCGGCATATTGCTTGAGTTCC
>VFLF01000472.1 GCA_009885185.1 Nitrosomonadales bacterium
ATACATCTACACCAAGCGGGTCGGTTACGAACTCGGCCTGCGCCGGCTCGACATCTGCACGGGCTGCGGTCCGGGCGCCATGAAGGGCCCGATGAAGGGCGCGACCATCGCCCACGCCAAGCAGCGCCGCAGCGGCAACCGGTACATCGGCATTACCGAGCCGGGCATTATCGCCGCCGAATCGCCGAACCCGATCGTCAACCACCTGGTGATCATGCCGGACATCGAGAAGCGGCTCGAAGCCTTCGTCCGGCTCGGCCACGGCATCATCGTGTTCCCGGGCGGCGTCGGTACCGCCGAGGAAATCCTCTACCTGCTCGGGCTGATGCTGCATCCGGACAATGCCGGGCTGGCATTCCCGCTGATCCTCACCGGACCGAGCGCATCGGCAGCCTACTTCGAGCAGATCGACGAATTCCTGCGCCTGACCCTGGGCGATGACGCGACCTCACGCTACCGGATCATCGTCGACGACCCGGCCCTGGTCGGCACCACCATGAGCAAGGGCGTGCGCAAGGTGCGCGAGCAGCGGCTGAATTCGAAGGACGCGTTTTTCTTCAACTGGTCACTGCGCGTGCCGGCCGATTTTCAGCGCCCGTTCCACCCCAACCACGAGTCGATGGCGGCGTTGGACCTGCACCGCAACCAGCCGACCCACGAACTGGCCGCCAACCTGCGCCGCGCGTTCTCCGGCATCGTCGCCGGCAACGTCAAGGAGGAAGGCATGCGCTACATCGAGCAACGCGGCCCGTTCGAGATCCACGGCGACCCGGAGATCATGCAGGCGCTCGACGCCCTGTTGCGGGCGTTTGTGGACCAGCGGCGGATGAAGATGGTGGGGGAGTATCAGCCGTGTTATCGGGTGATTGCGTAGTTCGGGACGCTATTGTTTCCAGCAGTAGTTCACATCGCCGGAGCTGATGCCCTTGGTGCCGACGCCGCTGGCGTAAGTCATGGTGAAGTTGCCGCACTTGGGATCAGTGAAGCTGCTGGCCTTGGTCGCCGTAATGACATAGTCAGTCGCGTTTTGCCCAGAAATGGCGACCGTGTAATACGGGCTGGTGGCGCTGGGGTAGGGCGGTTCGCCAGCGTCTATTACGTCTCCATCGGCATTGCGGTCCCGACAGGACACTTGATCTGCATAGGTCGGGCAATAGCTGCGATATTTTTCCAACCCAAGCTGCAGCTCGCTGATCGCCTTCGCGGCTTCGGAGCGTTTGCCTTTGCGGATTTGTTCGGAATAGCTGCTGATTGCGAACCCAGCCAGGATGGCCACGACGGCCACCACCACCATCAACTCCAGCAAGGTGAAGCCGCGCGTCCGATTCATGGTGATCCCTCCTCCAGGTTGAGCCCATGCTAGCACCGCCCTTTGTCACTTCGCACGCCGGCGGAATCGCTTGTCCGCCCACTGCGACCGTTCGTCCGCTTGCGCTTGCGGCGTTCCAAGGGGTAGCGTTTGATGGACATCCAGCCAACAAGGGCATGTATGGCCAGCCAGCGTCACAAGCTATGGGGCTTCACCTTGGTCGAAATGATGGTCACCTTGGCCGTCATTGCGGTGCTGCTCATGGTTGCCACCCCGTCGTTCATTGCGCTGCGCCAGCGGGCAACCCTGAATGCTGCCGGCGAGCAGGTCCTGGGGCTGTGGAACCAGGCGCGCCTGGAAGCAGCCAAGCGCAACCAGATGGTCAAGGTCGGTGTGTACGTCAGCGGGACCAACTTTTGCGTCGGTGCGGCCACTACCACCAATGCCACGGACAGCACAGCCTGTGACTGTACGACGGCGGGTGCCTGCAACGTAGCCGCGTTCCCGCAGTCCCAGAAGGAGTGGCGTGCGGTGAGTTTGTCCGGAACCCCCACATTCGGCACCAACACCGGCGTCGCAGTCATCGAACCCAAACGTACCTCGCTGACCGACTCCGCCGATGCCGGTGCGATCTCGCTTGCCGGGCCGCCTGGCCGCAATGCCTACAAGCTCAACGTTCGGCTGGACCGATTCGGGCGCGCAGCGCTGTGCGAGTCCAGCGGCGCTACGCACAAGATGCCGGCGTTCACCGATCGCCGTTGCGGTCCCTGATCCAAGGGCAAGAGGATGAATATGTCAATTAAATTTAGCAGGGGTTTCAGTTTGGTGGAACTGATGGTGGCCCTTGTCGCCGGGTTGATTGTTTCCGGCGCGGTGGTCGCGTTCACGATGTCCAGCATGAAGAGCAACGGCGAATATGTGCTGTCGACGAGGCTGACCCAGGAGCTGCGCAACACGCTCGATCTGGCGACTCGTGACCTGCGCCGCGCCGGCTACGACGATGACGCGCTCAAGTATCTGGGCAACAGCAATGCCTCGCCGTTTTCGCCGCTGCTCCTGGATACGGCGACGGAATCGGACGGGACCAAGAGCAGCTGCGTGATCTATGCCTACGATCGTACCTATCCGAACGGATCGACAACGGCCGCGGGTGACCCTGGCGTGCTCGATCTGGACAACGGCGAGGTGCGCGGCATCCGCCGCAAGCAGGTCACCGTCAACGGCCGCCTGACCGGCGTGATCGAGTACGCCGAAAGTGCTGGAACAACCAAGCCCGCCTGCACTGATGCCATCGGCGCCGCTGAGAGCCCCGACTATACGAACTACCCGCCCGCTTGCGGCACAACCTGGTGCCCACTCAGCGATTCGCGCAAGCTCAATGTAGCCGGCTTTGAGATTGTCAATAACTTCCAGGATATTGGCGCCAGCGGCAGCCAGATGCGCATCCGCACGCTTGACGTCAAGATCATCGGCCAGCTGGCCGGTTCCAGCGAGTTTGTCCGCGATGTCGTCACCCGCGTCAAAGTAAGCACGGACTGCATCCGAACCGACTTCGCCGCCTGCAGCAACGTTTCGCCATGACCATGCAGAACAGGGGTTTCGCCATGTCTCACGCCTATGCCAATTTGATCGCGGTCGGACCACGCAGGCAGCGTGGCGTGACCACGCTGATGATAGCCTTGGTCATCCTGGTGATCCTGACCATCATCATCCTCAGTTCGTCGACCGTGGCGCTCTTCGAACAGAAGACCGCGACCAACGAGAACCGCCAGCGCCTGGTGGACCAGGCCGCCGAATACTCCCTGAATCTTGGCGGTGAGTACCTGAAGGCAAACATCGTCAACATCGCTTCCACCGAAGTGGATGGCTGGCTGAGCGGCGCTACTTTGCATTGGTCCAAGTGCAAGGACGTGGTTTCGATGCCTGCCACGCACCCATGCATGTCGGAGCCAATCGCAACTCGCCGTGCCGAGCTGTATTACTATAATTTCGCCGATGCCTTGACCGCGGACGACTCGCTCGTCCCCCACGAGAGCTTGTTGCCCTCGGGCGCCGGCATCGCACCGATGGGTGGGGTCTTCACGGCAACTGCGGAAATCCGCGCATTGCTGTGCCGCCTGGACACAACGATCATAGTGTCCGGCAACAACATACCCGCGTGCCGGCTGGAGCCTGATGCCAAGTCAAGCAATAGAGTTGCGATCACGCTGATTGCCGATGCCACCATGGCCGGCGAGAATGCGGCGGCGCAGTTGAAGGAAACCTGGGCGAATTTCGATACGTTCAGCACGGCCTCGGCGGCCCCGCTGGTTGCCAGCGGCGCGATTGACGGCACCGGCAACGTAGAAATCGTCACGTCCCCCAACGGCGGTGGTACCGGCGTTCCCGTGTCGATCTGGTCGGCATCGGACGCGGATGTGGACAAGACAGGAGGCGGCAGCGCTGCAAGTATTTCCAGCTGCCAGCTGGGCGAGTTCCTTAAGAGCACGCCCTTGGCCACCTACAAGACTGCTTGCCCTGCGTCCAATTTAGCCTGCGGTTGTCCAGCGGTTAACAATGCTGCCAGCCCGGAAGAAGCCTATGCGGTAAATCCCAACTTCCTCTCCGGCAAGGTACCCGGGTCCAGCCCAGCCTGTTGCGAAAACCTCGATGTGCTGGACGTCGATGGCAACAAGGGTGCCAGCCCGGACATCACCTTCTTCCCGGGCCGCGGCCTGGATGTCTTCAGTGCCCTGGATGATGACTCGCTGTTTGAATGGGTGTTCCAGGTCAGCGATGAGTCCAATACAACGCGTCCTGATGCAGCTACCGTAGGCGTAGGCCAGGGGCCGACGCTCACCGGCGTGGCATGCGGCGCTCCGGTCGGCACCGACTGCGCGATCTGGAACCTGACCCAGGCCGATCGCCTGGGCGCCACCTCGGTGACCTGTGCCCAGTTGACTGCGCTCGGCGCCACTGCCACCGGCCTGTACTACGTCTCCGACAGCAGCGCCACGAACGAGTGCGACATGCCTTCGCAGGTGGGTTCGCCCACGTCGCCTGCCATTGTCGTGGTCAATCAGAAAGCACGGCTCAACAACACATTGTTTTACGGAATGTTGTTCATCCGCAGCGCCAATGACACGGCGGTATTTCGCGGCAATGGCAATTCCCAGGTTTACGGTTCGGTGGTTGTCGAGGGCACTTCGGATATCACTGGCGGTTTGCGCCTGGTTTATGACGATACGTCTCTCGGCGGCCCTGGCAAGAAATTACCGGAGAGCACCCGGCTCGGCCGCGTGAGCGGAAGTTGGTTGGATAGCCGCGGCGGCGGTTTTTGAGGGAGCGCACATGAAGATCATGCATTCCATGCGTACGGACCGGGGCTTCAGCCTTATCGAGGTCCTTATCGCCGTCGTTATCCTCTCGGTCGGATTGCTGGCGCTGGCGTCCCTGCAACTGGGCCTGATTCGATCCTCTTCCGAAACCAAGACCCAAAGCACCGCCATGGCGCTGGCAAAGGAAAAACTCGAGCGGCTCGCGTCTTACAGGGCGCTTGGTGGCGCGGATAACACCTGCGTCTCGCCCACTGCCGGCGGCACCAACACCTGCTATCGGGCCATAGACGCGGAAGGGATGGCGGCGGTGGATTTCGATCCGGTTACGGCCGGGGCCCAGTCAGAGATGGGCGGCGTGAACTACTCGCGTGGCACGACGGTGACCCGCTACGTATTCGACAAGGCCGCCGTCTCGGCGCCGAAATATTTCGAGGTGGCCAATACATCAACGGATACGACCGTCAAGGCGCTGACCGGTCATACCTACCTGCCTGGCAAGGAATTCAAGCGCATCGTCGTGACGGTACAGTGGGCGGATTCCGCCGGCATCACGCAACGGGTGCGGGTGGAAGACGCCATCAGTGGCCTTGAACCTGGAGATACGGTCGCGGTCAGCAAGAACAAGGGCAGCGGCACAGCGCGAAAGGCGATAGCCATCATCGTCAACCCGGCAAGCGTGGCCGGCGTGATACCGATCGCGGTCGGCAATGGTTCGGACACGGCGGCCACCAATCCCCGTCCGATCCTGTTGGCGCAGGGCAGCAGCACCACCCTGGTGGAAACACGCTTTGACATCTACACCTACGCGGCCCTGACCGGCAGCACGGCGCAGGCGCAATCGCGCGTGGAAACATCGGCGATCGGCTGCGCCTGCAGCACCAGCGGCAGCACTCAGGCCTCATTCCGCCCCACCTACTGGAACGGCTTCCGTTATGTCGCGCCGGATACGGCCAGCGGCACTCCGGGGTCAGCGCCCAAGAGCGGCGTGGACCAGAGCACGCTGTGCAAAGCCTGCTGCCGCGATCACCAGGACCCTGGCAGCGTCACCGGCCAGAAGTTCGATCCCCGGCGTAGCACGCACAGCCACTATCTGGCCAGCAATCTGAGTTCGGCAGTCGTCATGACGGGCGCCGGCACCGATTACAACGACGCCTGCCGCCTGATTCGCGTTGACGGCCTGTTTCGGGTCGCGGCCGAGCCCTTCAACGATTACTTTGGCTTGTTGGCGACAGCGGGTCTGAACCAGTCCAGTGGAACAACAACCGTGGCTGGAGCCGTGCCGGGTTCGACCCAGACTTCGGCCTATCAGACTTACGTACTCGATTACCTGCAAGCGCGCTTTATCGACGGCGCCGAAAGCGGTTACAACACGCCGCTGGACCCTGCTTCGTTGTCCAGCGCAGGCGCCTTGGACAATCCGGCCACTGCCGGTATCGCCACAGCCTCCAATCCCCAATACCTGCACTCACGCGGTCTGTTTATCGATTTCCTAACCGACGATGTGAAAACCCTGGTCACCAACGCCAAGAACCCTGCCAATTGTCCCGGTACGAACGGGCTGCCGGCCAACGAAGACCCCGAGTTTCAGGCCTGCGTCTTCAAGCTGTTGCCCTTCACCTCGATCAACCTGACCGAGCTTGCGAGTTGGGAATCGACCTTCCCGACAAAGGTCGAGGTCACCAATCTCGACTTCAAATCGACGGTGGACGCGCAATTGCCAGTCAAGGGCAAGGCGGTGCTCAAGGGTGGCGTTGCGGGGAACGAGATCGACGGACGTGCAAAAATTCAACGTACCAGTGCTGGCTTGGCTGTGACGCAGCCGGTCTTCCCGAACGGCGACTTGCCGACCGTCAACACGGTCAGCAATATTCTCACTGATGCAAACAACCAGCATTTCCTGGTTGGCACTGTGTCGTCCCCACCGAGCGATGCCTTGTTCCATGCGCTGCTTTCCGGTTCCGACATGCTGGACGGCGTGGCATATGGTGCGGGCAATGCGCCACAAGTGGGCTTCTCACTCAGCAACAGCGCCTGCAATGGTGACGAGAACACCGGTGGCGACACGACGGTCGCTTCCGACATCAACAAGATACTGGTCGATGACGATGGCACCAAGCCGGACGAGTTCCGTTGCGTGCCGGATTCAAGTCAGTCGCTGGGCGGTTCGGTGAACGTAGCCATCAGCAATTACAATCGCAAGATCGCCACGCAGGCGACGGTGGGCAATGCATGCACGAACCCCATCGATACCACGCCCATGCCGTATAGCAAGGACTACGACGTCACGGGTGCCACCTTGATTGCCTACACCGTGGCGGGAGTCGATGCCAATAGCGATGGTGACTATGCCGATGTCGGAGATACGGTGCCCGTCACGACAGGTACCGCGCTCGGAACGGGAACGGCAGCCAACGTTGATCAGCCTGGCGACCTGTCCGCGGGCGGCGAATACACCAGCTTGACGGTCAGTCCGTTGCTCACTGGCCAGCGCATCGTGGTCACTTTCGGCAGCTTTACTTATCGCTGTCCCAGCAACTGGGCTGACTTCATCACCAATGCGGGCGCCGAACTCAGCTTTAGTACTGCCCAACGAAACAACAGTGCCCTGTGCGGTAGCGGTGGTCCAAAATCTCCGCAGTGGAGTGCCACTTTCGCGGCTTGCCCGACGGGCTTCGCGCCGTTTGGACCATGACGCGTCGCTAAATCACCCGTCGGAATCCCGGCGGGTGGACAATTCCAGATCCATGTGTTCTTCGACCCGCCCACCAGGCGGGTCGTTTTTTAGCGGGCAAGAAAAACCCCGCGCCTGGCGGGGTTTTTCAAGTCAAACTGGCGCCCGAAGTTGGACTCGAACCAACGACCCCCTGATTAACAGTCAAGTGCTCTAACCGGCTGAGCTATTCGGGCGGGGTTCCAAGCCATTGAAATATAAAGGAAAAGACCCGACGCCGACGCACCGAAACGCTATGCTTAACCCTCGAGATGTCGATTCTCGCTTCCCTGGGACTTCCCCAGTCGAAGACCAGGGAGAACTAGGTATGGCGTCGGGGCAGAAGATCACCAAGCGAGCTGTTGAGGCGCTGCGGCCTGACAGCAGAACCGACAAACTGGTCTGGGACACAGAGGTGACGGGCTTCGGGGTTCGAATGAAGCCAAGCGGTTCCACGTCCTTCGTGTTTCGGTATCGAGCTCCCGGTGGCGGCAACGACCGGAAGCTGACAATAGGCAGATTCCCGTCGCTCTCAGTCGAGGTAGCGCGGGAGCAGGCCAGAGAGCTCTACGTGCAGCGCGTCAAAGGCGGTGATCCGGCCATGGATCGACAGCGCGCGCGTGCAGCCAAGACCGTCAAAGAACTGGTTGACTACTACCTCACTGAACACGCGACGCTAAAGGGAAACCGCGCGGTAACGCTGGTGGAGTATCGCCGCGCGCTGACCAAGCATGTCCTTCCAAAGCTAGGAGCTAGGAAGTTGGATCAAGTCTCCAGAGCCGATGTCTCGAACCTGTTGCACTCTTTGGCCGTCACTCCGGTCTCAGCCAACAGGCTTAGAGCGGTTCTCTCCGGCATGTTTGCCGTCGCAGTGCGCCTAGGGTGGGCAAGCGTTAACCCCTGCGACGGTGTAACGCCCTATCGCGAACTGGCTCGTCAGACGTTCCTGAAGCCCGAAGAGCAAGCCACCGTAGTCTCCTACTTAACCCGTCAGCCAAACCAAGCGGCGGCGGATGTAGTTCGGCTTCTCATGCTCACTGGGGCCCGTAGGGGAGAGATCCTGGGGGCTCGATGGGACATGTTCGACCTTGTTGCAGGCAGGTGGGTCAAGCCGAGCCATCACACCAAACAGGGTCGAGAACACGTAGTCACCTTGCCGGCTGCGGCTACTGCCCTGTTGTCACGTCGCCGTTCCGGAATGGCCGCTGAGATCGACTTCGTATTTCCTCGGCGCTCCGATCCGACCATGCCTCTGACGGGAATTAAGAAATTCTGGCTGAAGCTGACATCCGACTTGGGGATGGACGGGCTTCGACTTCACG
>VFLF01000384.1 GCA_009885185.1 Nitrosomonadales bacterium
CGCCGCCCGGCTGGAAAATAAACACGAACGCCGGTTCGTCCGTGTTGCTGGTGAACAACACATGGGTTTTACCCGCAACGGTATCCACCGCTGTGAGTTTCTTGATCTTGGCGCTTTCCATCAAGACATGGAACGCCGGGCGATCCGCCTGCGCAAAGGTGAGCGGCACGGCCAGCATTAGGGCAAGAGAAACGAGGATCTTATGCATGATGGTAATCTGAACAAATGTTGTCTTAAAAAATGTACTGCGATGAATACGCGGCAATCACTTCAGCACGTTACTCGCCGCCGCCTGCTTAATCAGCCGTTCCGCGTCCGCCGGCAACAAGAACCCTGACTTCACCGCGGCGTCCGCCGCCGCGCGCACGGCCTTCATATAGCCTTCGTGCGTGCCGTAACGTTCTTCTAGTGACAGGCGCTGGTCTTTGTTCGCTTCACGTTCCGCCCTGGTGCGCGCAAACGGAATCATGCCGCCGGTGTAGTTGCAGTTTTTCCCGGCGTGAAACGGCTTGTCGCCGCCCGCAGTCATGTTCCAGCCCAGATACGTGCCGAGCGGTGCGTCGTGCAGTACCACCGGCACGCCGCCGACTTCGTTTCCATCGCTGTCCACGCGCGGCACGAGCATGCGCAGTACTTGTTTGATTTTCGGCGGCGTAATCGTCGGCACGCCGGAGGCGTCGCTGTAATTGAACTGCGGGCCGAAGTCGTAATCGATCACCGGATTGATGAAGTTGCTCGGCAGCGTCGGCGGCAGGCCGGGCAGGGTGGGGAAGCCCATCGCCTGCTTGTTGGCATCGACCAGTTGTTTGTCGGCGAGCGTGGGGTAGCGGTTCGGCGGTGGCGCTGCGTCTTTCATCACCCAGAGGCGAAAGTGATGACGAATGGCGTTGTAGGTTTCGTCGTGCGGCAGCGGGTTAGCGGGCAACACGGCGGTGCCGTAATTGTTGCCGGTGCAGCTTGGCGGCTTGGGTGTGCCGCCTGCGAGGCTGGTGTTGAAGCCGCCTTCACCGCCGCCGTGCGCGCTGCTGGGGATGTAATAGCGGCGCACGTTGGCGGGTATGGGGATGTCCACGTCCGCCGACGTGCCCACCCATTCGGGCGTGAGTTTCAAGCCCCACACTTCGGCCGCGCCGAAATGCTCGATGATCTTGGGGCAGGTTTTGCTCGCGGTGCAACGGTCGAGGATGCCGCGTGCGGGCAAGCCGCGTACCTTGTCGGGCCACGGTACCCACCATTGCGGGCCTTCGCTGCCGGCTTGATACAGTTCCAGCACGCCATCGGGCTGCGCCCAGCGGAAATTCATGCCGATGCGCCGCCCGGCGATGATCGGCCATGCGCCGTCATGCACCTGCTTGCCGGTTTCGTCTTCGTTGAATCCGAAATGCAAAAAGCCGCGCAGAAAATTGCCCGACTGCGAACGCCCGCGCGAGATCGCCCACTTGATGCCGCCGCCTTCCATTAGCGGATTGGCGGTGCCAACATCATCCTGCTTCGCGGATTTGAAAAACGCGCCGACATCGCGAAATGCCGCAAAGCCCGCGCCCAGCACGTAGGGGTCTTTTGCGGTGAACACAATCTGATATAGCAGCTTGGGATTGAAGCCATTTTTCAGGCAGATGTGATGGTCGTCGGGCGTGCCGGGAAACGGCGGATGCTCGCCGCCGCATTTGGCCCACGCCCAGTCGGATGCGGGTATCGTGCGCTCGCCGCTGACTTTGCCGTCGATGGTTTCGTGTTCGCGCGATACCAGTGTGGCCTTGGCGGTATCGCGCGTCGCCGGTTTGTACGGCAGCGGATTGGTCTGCACGATGATCGGCTGCGAGTTGGCGCCGCTGCGATTGATGATGCGCCCCATCACCTGTCCGGTGATGGTCGAGCCGTCGGGATTTTTTGCGATGGGCACCGTCACCCAATCATTGTCCGTACCGGGCACGGTGTTGCCCGCGTTGTCGCCTTGCCAGCCGCTGCTTAAACCCACGTCACCCGCGCTGCGCTCCGCGCCGGGGATCACCACGCGCCGCCCGCGATTGGGCACGTCGTGCCACATCAGGCCGCTGGCTTTGGACATGTCAATCGGCTTCACCAGAAAAAAACTCGCCACGTATTCCACTTTGCCGTTGGTGTTTTTCGGCGCGAGTTGTATGTCCTGAATTACTGCGTTGCGCGGGTCTTTCGGATCGAGCTCGCCGAACGCGCGGCCCGCGATGGTTTCGTACTGGCCCGCCGCGCCGAAGTTTTGAAAGCCGCCGTCCTTCAGCGGAAACGCCGGCGAGACTTTTTGATCGATGACGATTTTGGTGACACGCGCTTGCGTGATCGGTGCGAAAGCGATCATCGAGAAGGTGATCGTTGCTACAGACCACAACGTGCGGCGCAATTGCTTGGTCATGCGAGGCTCCCTCTATGTGGTATTGATATAACTTTTGTTTATTGATATTTTTAATAAATTCCGCAATGCGATAATGGCGCGCTGCATTGTGGATGCCAACCCCTTGAAGCGTCGTGCGGCGGGTAGAATGCCAAAAAACGTTTGCATTATTGTAGCCGCATCAAACGCCGTTAAGCCCATCACACTCAGGAGAATTACCCCATGGCATCACCATCCATCAGCCGCCAACTCGCCCAATTCGCCGCCAAACTCCGTTACGAAGACCTGCCCGCCGCCGTCATTGATCGCGCCAAAGGCGTGACGCTGCAATCGTTGACGTCCGTGCTGATCGGCGCGCAATCCGGCGCCGGCAAACAGGCTTTGAAAATGATTGCCGACGAAGAGGCAGGCGTCAAAAAAGGCGCGACGCTGTTGACCGACGGCACGCTGGTGACCAAGGGCGGCGCAGCGTATGCCAATTCAGAGCTCGCGCTGGCGGGCGGCAAGTACGACACCTTTCGCATGCTCACGCATCCGAACACCGCGATCATTCCCGCCGCGCTGGTGGCTGCCGAATCCTCCGGTGCCTCCGGCAAAACCTATCTCACCGGTGTGGTGGCGGGTTATGAAGTGATGGAGCGCATGGCGGCGGAGTTTATTCCCACCACCATGGCGCATGGCTTTCACCCCGGCCCGGTGTTCGGCATTTTCGGCGCGGCAGTGGCGGCGGCGAAAACACTCAACTACACCGAAGATCAGATCAACAGCGTGATCGCGTTGTGCGCGAGCCTTGCGGCGGGCGGGCTTGAAGCCGCGCGCTGCGGCGGCTCGCCGCTGCGCGAGGGCGCCGCCACGCGCAACGCCATGCTGGCAGTGGCGCTGGCGCAGCCAGGGCATGTGGGCGGCGAGACCGTGCTCGAAGGCGATGCGGGTTTTTATCATGCGTATACCGGCGCCAGGGACGGCGCGCTGCGCTACAGCTTTGCCGGCGACACGCGCGCGAGCTTCGATAAAATCACCGCCAATCTTGGCAAAGACTGGATGTTCCTCGAAACGCTCTACCGCGTGTATTACACGGCGGGCTACAACATTGCGCACATCGATGTGACCGCGAAACTTTGCGCCGAGAACAACATCGGCTATGGGGACATCGATCGCATCGAAGCCGTAGTGAACTGGATCGAGACCCAATATCCGAGCCCCGCGTTTCCCAGCCGCCGCGAAGACGTACCGGCGAAACCCGGCAGCACTGCCTATTTCACGGCGTATGGCGCG
>VFLF01000605.1 GCA_009885185.1 Nitrosomonadales bacterium
AATACGCCCCGCAAACGCGCGCAGCACCTGCTGTTCCAGCCAATACCGCAACTCGGAACCCTGCCGTTTATCCTTGCGCTCCATGCGCAAAACGCCTATTTCCAGTTCGAGCACGGTCATCGCGGACAGAAATTGTTGCCCCAAGGCGACGCCATTCGCCCACGCGATCACAAGCGAATTGGCCTGATCAGGTCTGCGCAGCTCCGAAACAACATTGGTATCGAGAACAAACATCAGGAAAAGTCGGGCACTTTTAATTTCAACCCGCGCAACCGTGGCGGCTTGAATTCAAAATCCCCTCCCTTGGTTTGGGCAAGCGCCTCCAGCAACGTCATTTGCTTGCCGGTAAGCCGCTGATATTCCTCGATGCTCAACAGCACGTGCGCCGGACGGCCTCGATCCGTAATGATGACCGGGCCGCGCTTGGCCGCTTTTTTAGCACCGCTGGTGTCCTGATTGAACTCGCGGCTGGAGAGTGTTGTCATACCCATGATAGTCTCCGCGTGAAAGTAGTTACGTTACTACATTCGGCATCTCAAATCAAGCGGTAGGGCAACAAGCCTGTTCTGAGCTTGTCGAAGGACGAAGCGCATTGCGCCCGCGCTTGCCTGACCAATGCGCTACGCATCAAGCGTCACGAGTTGCACTGGCCCTGCAAAATTCAAACTTAACGAACGTACAAATTCCAGTGCCTCATCGACACTCTCGTTTGGGTGGCTGGATGTTAAGGGGTCGTAAGCACGACTTCCATCACCCACAACCAACTCGTCGATAATTTCCTCTACCTTTGTGCAATCTTTCCCGACCACTGCAACAAAAATCACCCCGGCCTTAATGAATTCCTCAACGAGCGGCTCAAGACCCATTCGATGCCCGTCAGGACAAAATAGAACTATTTTTTTCTCGTATGCCATGGTGACAAATCAACCGCCTAAACCCGCTCCAAAATATGCAACCCCCGCACCCGATCCAGCAAATAAATCAACCCGCGATCATCCACCGTCACGTCATTGCTCTGCACCCGCGGGCAGCCCGGCGGCACGTCGGGCATGAAATAAGCGACCTCTTTCGGTGCATGCGGTTTGGCGACGTCGATGATGCGCAGGCCATGCGCGAACCACGCGACGGGGATTTCGGTGCCGGTGACTTTTTCGCATGGCTGATGGCAGCCGGTCATAACCGGTTGCGGCTCGTCGGGCATATCTTCCAACTGGAACGATGATATCGGCACCGGATTTTTTTCGTCACTGATGTCCACCACCCATAAAAACGCCGCCGGATACGGCGTGTCGCAGCCTTCGAGACGGCCCACGTCTTCGTCGGACACCACCATGATGTCGCGGCCGCCGATCTTGAACGGCATCTTCAAACACGTGTGCGTGGGCCAAGGGAACGGCGGGCTCCAGTCTACGTGCGACACCAGTTTGGGTTTGGACATGTCTTCGATATCCAGAATCACAAATCCGCCATACCAGTAGCTGGTGTAGAGGCGATTGCCCTGGCGCAGCGGGTGATGGCATTTGTGATGCGAGCCTTTCCATGTGGGTTTTTCGCCGCCAGCCGTCCACTGGCCGGGCATATGCCAGCGACCGACTTCCACCGGCTTGGCCGGGTTAATCAAATCGAGAATGACCACGATGTTGCCGACGTAGCCGTCCATCGTCGGCGAGATGTAGGCGTAACGGCCATCAAAATCAAAACGATGCACGCCACGCGCGTAATTGGCATTGCTCTTATCAGTCGCGTCCCAATTCGTGATGAGCTTGTGTTTGGCGGGATTGGAAATATCCCAGATCGACAAACCGCCGGTATAACCATCGGGCGGCGTCTCGCCTTTTAGCGCATGCGCGCCCAGCACTTCGCGGTTGGTAATCATGATGTCGCCCGCCACTCGCACCTTGTGCGAGTGCGTGCCGGGCGGCATGTTGATTTCGCCGATTTGTTTGGGGTGCTTGGGGTCGGACACATCAATCACCAGCGTGCCCGCCGGGTTACGCATATTGCCGATGTAAGCCACATTGTTTTCCACCACCACCTGCCCGCCGCCCGCGCAGTCAAACCACGCCTGCTTGCCGAATTGATCGTGCGTGTGGCTGTGATCGTGCGCGCCCCCGGCCTGGCGAACATCTACGTAGGCGACTTCTCTTACCCCTTTGGCTTTGCTCATATTTCCTCCGTGTTAATCCAGCTTGATGTCCGCTTGCTTGATAACCTTCGCCCATTTGTCGCGCTCGGCACTGACGAACGTTGCGAATTGCTGTGGCGTGTTGCCCACCGGCTCGCAGCCTAACGCGATCAAACGATCCTGTGTTTCGGTGCTGCGTAAAACCTTCACGATGTCCGTGTTCAGGCGCGTGACGATTTCAGCCGGTGTGCGCGCGGGCGCGAGCCAGCCGAACCAGCCGATCACTTCAAAACCGGGGAAGCCCGATTCCGCTACCGTCGGAATATCAGCCGCGACGCGCGAGCGTTTCGCGCTGGTGATCGCCAGCGCGCGCACTTTGCCTGCCTTGACCTGCGGTGTCGCCACCAGCGCCAGACTGAACAGCGCCTGCACCTGCCCGCCGATCACCTCGGTCAGCGCGGGGCCGCCG
>VFLF01000668.1 GCA_009885185.1 Nitrosomonadales bacterium
ACGTCGCCCACCGCGTAAATGCTCGGGTCGTAGGTTTGCATGGTGTCGCTAACCACGATCCCGCGCGTGCAGTGTATGCCCGCCGCCCTGGCCAAATCATCATTGGGCTTGATACCCACCGCCATCACCACCAGATCAGCGGGGATTTCCTCGCCATCGGAAAAGCTCACTTTGCCGACACGTCCCCCGGCGTTACTCAGGATGGCGGTGGTCTGCTTTTTGAGCATGAACCTCAGCCCTTTGTTTTCCAGTGATTTTTTCAGCATCTCGGCGGCGGTTTTATCCAACTGCCGTTCCATCAGCCAATCGGCCAGATGCACCACGGTGACATCCATGCCGCGCAGTTTGAGACCGTTGGCCGCTTCCAGCCCGAGCAAGCCGCCGCCGATCACCACCGCGTGCCGGTATTTGCCCGCGGCATCGATCATCGCATGGGTGTCGTGAATATCGCGGTACGTGATCACCCCCGGCAAATCCTTGCCGGGTATCGGCAATACAAACGGGTTGGAGCCGGTCGCCAGCAACAACCGGTCGTACGATGCCGTGCTGCCGTCGGCGGCAATCACCTTGCGCTCCACGCGGTCGATCCTCGTGATACGCTGGTTCAGGTGCAACGTGATACCGTTCTTCACATACCAGTCGACATCATTGAGCATGATTTCCTGCAACGACATTTCGCCCGCCAGCACCGGCGACAGCAGAATACGGTTGTAGTTGGCGTGCGGCTCCGCACCGAACACCGTGATGTCGTAAAGATCCGGCGACATCCTGATGATCTCTTCCAGCGTGCGCACCCCCGCCATGCCGTTGCCCACCATCACCAGCTTCAATTTCTTCACGCTGATTTCCTTGCGAGTTCTTCCGCCGTGCTGCGCATCGTGTGATGCGCCAGCGTCACCACCTTGCCCACCACCACCAGCGCAGGGCTTTGCAAACCCTCGCGCGCCACCGCGTCAACCACCCGGTCAAGACGGCTGATCACACTGCGCTGCGTGGGCAGCGTGCCGTTTTGCACCACCGCTACTGGCATCGCTGCGGACATGCCCGCCTCGCGTAAACCGCGGACGATGCCGGCAAGATTGGCAATGCCCATGTAAATCACCAGTGTAGTACCGCTGCCGGCCAGCGCCTGCCAATCGGGTTGCACACCATCGCGGCTATTGCCCGTCACAAACGTGACACCGCGGCAGAACTCACGATGCGTCACCGGTATGCCCAGTGCGGCCGGAACGCCTATACCCGCCGTGATGCCGCTGACAACCTCGACCGCCACGCCCGCGCGGCACAACGTTTGCACTTCCTCGCCGCCGCGCCCGAACACATAAGGATCGCCGCCTTTGACGCGCGCCACCGTCAGGCCCTGGCGCGCCAACTGCACCAGCTTGCGTTCAATGAAGGCCTGCGGCGTGGAACGGTGTCCGCCGCGCTTGCCCGCTTCGATCACGCGGGCATTCGGCTTCACAAAGCGCAACACCTCGCGATTCACCAGCGCATCGATCAGCACCACATCGGCCTCGCCCAGCGCGCGCACGGCTTTTAACGTGAGCAATTCCACGTCGCCCGGCCCCGCGCCAATCAGCCACACTTTTCCGGTCGTGCTCATGCCGCAACCTTGATGTGATGGGCGTGACCGGCGCGATCAGCGTGATCCAGCAACAATTGCTTCACTGCGGGCAAGCACGAACCGCATGCCGTGCCGCATTTAAGCCGGTCCTGCAGCGCCGGCAGCAGCGCGCCTGTCGCCGCTTCGGCGCGTATCTCCTGCTCGGACACGTCATGGCAGGCGCACACGACTCGCCCGCGGTTCAGCGTGCCGCGTGGCGCTACCGCCACCGGCGCCAGCAGCCAAGGGCGCACCGATTCGGCGGAACCGCCCAGCAAAATCAGGTTTTTTAGCCAGTCCTGGGCCGCGGTTTCACCGTACAGGCACACCCCCTGTACCCTACCGTTGTCGATGCGCGCTTTTTTTTCCACGCGGCGACTCGCGTCGACATAGCGCATCGTGTGCTCTGCGTCCATGCCAAACAAGGTGTCGAGTTCGGTCAGCAGCGCATCTGGCACTGGCGCGGCGTTATAACCGCGAAGTTGAACCACACATGCCTCGCGCCCAGTCAATCCGGCTTGCGCGTGATCAAACTGCGCCAGCAGCGGCTGCAGCTCGGCCATCAGCCGCAACGCTTCGCCTTCGTTGCCTTCTTCAAAGCGGTGCATCGCCACCACCTGATACGGCAGATGGAGCTTTTCAACCTGCACGGCGGCATGTTTCAGTTCCGGTTGTTTGGAACTTGCGTCAAACGCCGGGATGGTGATCGCATTGGCGCCGCCGGAATTCATGTTGCGGCCGCCCCAGTGCATGGGCATGAACGTCTGGCCCGCGCGCTGTTCCTCGCTGGCCACGACACGCACGGTAAATTCGCCGCGGCGTGACGTCACGCGCACCAGGTCGCCCTCCGCGAGCTGCCGCACCGACATATCGCGCGCATGCATCGCAAGCAGCGGCGCTTCCGCATGATTGTGCAGCCGTGCGACGCGTCCGCTGCGGCTCATGCCGTGCCATTGGTCGCGCAGCCGTCCGGTGTTGAATTGCAGCGGGAAACGCGCGTCGGTTTTTTCCGCCGTGCCTTTGTGCAGAGTATTGACAAAGCGCGCGCGGCCCGAGGGCGTGGGAAACTTCCCGTCCCCGTACAGGCGCACCTTGCCCGCGCTCGCGCCCGCGGGAAACGGCCACTGCTGCGGCCCGCGTGACTCCAGCACGCTATACGTCAGGCCGCTGATATCGAGATCGCGTCCCTGCGTGGTGTCGCGATGCTCGTTGAACACGTCTTTCGCATGCGCATAGGCAAACAGGCGCGGCGCGTCGGCGTTGCCCAGTTTCTCACCCAGGCACAATGCAAAATCGCGGGCGATTTTCCAGTCCGCGCGCGCCTCGCCGGGCGGCGGCACGGCGCGGCGCACGCGCGAGATGCGCCGCTCGGAGTTGGTAACCGTGCCTTCCTTTTCGCCCCACGTGGCGGCGGGCAACAACACGTCGGCGTAAGCCGCGGTTTCGATGTTG
This sequence comes from Nitrosomonadales bacterium, assembly GCA_009885185.1. Next base: position 3,056 of record VFLF01000668.1, read on the forward strand.
GCAAAAGCGTCCTGCACCACCACCAGTTCCGCCTTGCGCAACGCTTCATGCACGCGCGTGACATCCGGCATCGAATGCGCCGGATTGGTACACGCGATCCACACCGCCTTGATCGTGCCCGCGTGTAGCGCATCAAAAAGTTCCACCGCTGTTTTTCCCGGTGTTGCGGGCACATCCGCGACGCCCCACAACGCCGCGACCTCTGCACGGTGTGCCGCGTTCGAGAGGTCACGATGCGCCGACAACAGATTCGCCATGCCGCCCACTTCACGTCCGCCCATCGCATTGGGCTGGCCAGTCAGTGAAAACGGTCCCGCGCCCGGCCGCCCGATCTGCCGCGTTGCCAGATGCAGGTTAATCAGCGCGGCGTTGTTGTGCGTGCCGTTGACCGACTGATTCAAACCCTGGCAATACAGCGACAGCGTTGCTTTTGCCTGAGCAAACATCCTTGCGGCTTTCACGATATCCGCCGCCGGTACGCCGCAGATATCGCTGGCCGCGACAGGCACGTATTCGCGCACGGTTTGCCTCAAGGCGTCAAAACCCTCGGTGTGCACGGCGATGTAGGCGTTATCCACCCAGCCCTCGGACAGCATCACGTGCAACATGCTGTTGTAGAGCGCGATATCGCTGCCCGGCAAAATCGCCAGATGCAGATCGGCTTCACGCGCGGTGTCGGTGCGGCGCGGGTCCACGACTATGGTTTTGAGCGCCGGATTGCTGAGCCGCGCGGCCTCAATGCGGCGGTACAGTACCGGGTGCGCGTAGGCCGTATTCGATCCCGCAATGAACAGGCACGTCGCGTGATCGATGTCCTCGTAACACGCGGGCGGCGCGTCCGCGCCCAGCGTGGCCTTGTAGCCCGCCACGGCAGACGACATACACAGCCGCGAATTGGTATCGACGTTATTGGTGCCGATCAAACCCTTGGCGAGTTTGTTGAACACATAATAATCTTCCGTGAGCAATTGCCCGGAAATGTAGAAAGCCACGCTGTCGGGGCCGTGTTCGCGAATGATCGACGCGAATTTCTCAGCGGTGAAATCCAGCGCACCGGCCCAATCCGTACGCGTGCGCGGCGCGGCACGATCTCGGCGCAGTTCAGGATACAGCGCGCGACCCGCCGCGCCCGCAGTCAGATGCAGCGTCGAACCCTTGGCGCAAAGGCGCCCGAAGTTAGCCGGATGCGCCGGGTCGCCGCGAACGCCCGTGATCTGCTCGCCGTCGCCGGCGATCAACACGCCGCAACCAACACCGCAGTAGGCACAAGTGGAGGCAATTTCTCGCATGGCACAGCAATAGCAACCTTTGTGCCATCAAAAATAATTGTTTCAAAACAGATACTTATCTTAATACCACATCTGTTGCCGCTCTTGTTTGGTGCGCGGCAACAAGGCGTGGTGTATGTTGGTGCGTGTTAGTACGATGGCGCAGACGGTCAACGCTCACACTTGGTATGACGTTCAACACAGACCATGAAAAAAAACCACGCTCTGAAATACTTACTCCCGCTGCTGCTGTCGGCGTTTACCGCGCTCGCCGCACTCACCGCAAACGGCGCGCGCGCGCAAATGCCGGAAATCACCTTGACGATTGCCGGCCACAAACTCACCGCCGAAGTCGCCGCCACCAATCCGGAACGCATGCAGGGACTGATGCACCGGCGCATGATGCCGGAGCATCGCGGCATGGTGTTCGTGTTCACCGACGTGGCGAAACACGCGATGTGGATGGAAAACACCTTCATTCCGCTGTCGGTCGCGTTCGTCGACAGCGACGGCGTCATCACCAACATCGAAGACATGAAACCGCAGACCCGCGACGCGCATCCGGCGGTGAAGCCCGTGCGCTACGCGCTGGAAATGAACCTGGGCTGGTTCGCCAAGCGCGGCATCAAGGCCGGGGCGAAGGTGGAGGGGCTGGAGAAAGCGCCTGCGCCGAAGTGAGGATTGAGGATTGAGCCGCAACCCCACTGCGCTGGGTCTTTACGCCTTCGCCCTCACGCCTCAAGCCTCACAAAAAAAACCCGGCAAAGCCGGGTTTTTTTATCAAGCGAAGTTCTTTGCCACAAAATCCCAATTCACCAGATTCCAGAACGACTCGACATACTTCGGACGCACATTGCGATAGTCGATGTAGTAGGCGTGCTCCCACACGTCGCAGGTCAGCAGCGGCTTGTCGGCACCCGTCAGCGGCGTGCCTGCACCAGTAGTGGAGGCCAGGTCCAGCGAACCATCGGCCTTTTTTACCAGCCAGCCCCAGCCCGAGCCAAAGGTACCGATCGCCACTTTGGCGAACTCTTCCTTGAACTTGGCAAACGAGCCCCATTTTTTGTTGATCGCATCGGCCAGCGCGCCTTTGGGTTCGCCGCCGCCTTTGGGCGACAGACCCATCCAGTAGAAAGTGTGGTTCCACACCTGCGCGGCATTGTTGAACATGCCGCCGGAGGACTTCTTCACGATGTCCTCCAGACTCATGTTCTCGAACTCAGTACCCTTGATCAGGCCGTTGAGATTGGTGATGTACGTCTGATGATGCTTGCCGTAGTGAAACTCCAGCGTCTCTTTCGAAATATGCGGCGCCAGCGCGTCCAGCGCGTAGGGCAGCTCGGGCAATTTGTGTTCCATGCGAATTCTCCGTAAAGCAGTTTGAAAATCTGGCGAGCCTGGCAAGCAGGCGAATCGAAAACGAAAGGGGCAGAGATCAGCACCCGTTCAGGCGGAATTGTAGTGCAAGCTACGTGCGCAACGGAAATCTTTAGCCGCACTGGGAGGGAGTTCTGTAACTGTATGTTTTTATTGACCTTATTACACCGATGTTAAAGGCCGCCATTACGTTGCGCCACCATGCAGAACAGCATGGGAATCGACAACATCGTGTTGATACGAGATACCAGTCCTGCCAGTTTCGCCGCCGCGGCTTTTTCATCTGCTGGCACCGTGACAATACCCAAAGCCTTTTTCTGATTCGGCCAAATAATGAACCAGACGTTGAAGGCCATGATCAACGCGAGCCACATGCCGATACCGATCGCCTGCAAACCCGGCGCCAGCGTAAACGCCTTGACCAGATAGCCCTTGCCTTGCATGCCGGCCAGCATCACGCCCAACACCACCGTCGCCAGCGCGGCCCAGCGAAACCAGAACAAGGCCGCGGGCGCGATGACCTTGCCGATGGCCGGCTTGTGCTCATCGGGAATTTTCGGCATCGAGGGCGTCTGCACAAAATTGAAGTAATACAGCAGGCCGACCCACAGAATGCCCGCCATGATGTGCAGCCAGCGCATCACAAAGGCCCACCAAGCATGGTCGCCCAAACGAGCGCCGGCGCCCATCACCCACACCAGCAAGACCACCAACACCAGCCCTGCCAGTAGCGTTCTACCCAGCGATGAAAAGAAAGTTGCCATGACTACACCCTCCCGTGAATGGTTGTGTGGTTCCGCGTTGATCGTAGCATAGCGGCCATCACCGGCACGCGGATAACCGCGCTTACGGCTTCGCGCCTGGCCCGCCCGTCAGCGGCACAAACCGCACCGCGAGCACACGCTGCGTTTGCGATTTACCATCGGTGGCCTTGGTGATCAGCAACAGTTCCTGGTGCGAACCTTGCGCGCCCACCGGAATCACCAGCTTGCCGCCGGGTTTCAACTGCTCGATCAGTGCTGGCGGCACCTCGCGCGCCGCCGCCGTCACCATGATCGCATCGAACGGCGCGGCCTCGCGCCACCCCTGATAACCGTCACCGATGCGCGTAACCACATTGCGATAACCCGCCGCGGCAAGCCGTTGCGCGGCGAGCTTGCCCAGCGGTTCGACGATTTCGATGGTGTAAACCGTTGGCACCAGTTCAGCCAACACCGCCGCCTGATAACCCGAGCCGGTACCGATTTCCAGCACCTTTTCGTTGCCGGAAAGCTCCAGCAGCTCCGTCATCAATGCCACGATATACGGCTGTGAAATCGTTTGACCATTGCCGATGGCCAGCGGCGTATTGCGATAGGCGCTGGCCTCGTCACCCGGCGCGACAAAACGGTGGCGCTCCACTTTGCGCAGCACGTTCATCACTCGCACGCCGAACACCGACCGCCCGGTTTCGGCGCCAGTATCGCGCGCCATGGCAGCGATCTCATCGGCCATTTTCGCGCGGGCCGCGGTGTAGTCTTGCGCGGATGCGGTTCCCATGACTATCGCGAGCAACAATCCTGTCAGGTTTTTCATACCAGCCAAAACAAAAAGGGCATACCGTTTCCAGTATGCCCCTCGATTTGCCGCCTGACAATCCAGGCGCGCATCTGCAAATTACTTCTTGGCGGGTGCGTCTGCCTTCGG
>VFLF01000220.1 GCA_009885185.1 Nitrosomonadales bacterium
AATGACCTCGCCACGCGCGCGCGCGCCGGCAAGCTAAAGCCCGATGATCTTACCGAGGGCACCTATACCATCAGCAACAATGGCTCGTTCGGCACCGTGATTACCGCGCCGATTATCAATGTGCCGCAGGTGGCGATCATGTCCACCGATGCCGTGCGCAAAAAACCGGTAGTGATTGAGACACCCGAAGGCGACAGCATCGCGGTGCGCCCGGTGGGCGTGCTGGCGCAGACGTTCGATCATCGCGCGCTGGACGGCGCGTACTCGGCGGCGTTCCTGCGCGAGGTGAAAACCCTCATTGAGACGCGGGTGTGGACGCAGGATTTGCAAGCCTAAGTGGAGAGTGGCATGACCTTACGCATCGGATATTTGTTACCCACCCGTGAATCCGTGATGGAGGGCAGGCCCGAGGCCGCGCCGCTGCTGAATCTGGCCGAACGCGCCGAGGCGCTTGGCTACGATTCGGTGTGGGTCGGGGATTCGGTGCTTGCGCGCCCGCGTCACGAGCCGATCACGCTCCTCGCGGGCGTGGCCGCGCGCACCAGACGCGTCAAACTCGGCACCGCCGTGCTGCTGCCGGCGTTGCGTAATCCCGTATTGCTGGCGCATCAGGTCGCCACGCTCGATCAAGTCAGTGAGGGCCGGGTGATCCTCGGCATCGGTATCGCCACCGACGTGCCGAATATCCGCGCCGAGTTCCGCGCCGTCGGCGTGCCATGGGAAAAACGCGTCGGCACGCTGATGGAAGGCATGCGTCTGTGCAAGGCGTTGTGGAGCGGCAAGCCGGTGGATTGGGATGGCCGCTGGCACATCGAAAAAGGCGTGCTCGGCCCCGTGCCGCACCAGCCGGGCGGCCCGCCGATCTGGGGCGCGGGCTCGGTGCCCGCCGCGCTGGAAAGGGCGGGAAAAAATTTCGACGGCTGGTTGCCCAATGGCCCGGATGCCAAGGTGTGGGGCGAGCAGTGGCGGCAGGTGCAGGGCTACGTGCGCGAGGCTGGGCGCAAGCCGGACGCGGTGGAGGCAGCGATCTACCTGACGCTCACCATCGACGAGAATAAAGCGCAGGCCGAGCAACGCATGGATGCTTTTCTTTCGGGTTATTACGGACGGCGTCCCGATGTGATGAAAAAGACCCAGGCCTGTTTTGCCGGCTCGACGGGGGAGGCGGTGGATTGGCTTAATGGTTTTGTTAGCGAAGGCGTGCGCTACATGGTGCTGCGCATCGCCGGCGATCACCGGCAGCAACTGGAGATTTTTGCGAAGCTGCGCGAGAAGCTGACGGGCTAAGCGCAGTATGAAAGCCCGTACGTCGCACGGTCAGCGCACGTTACCCGGCGAGTATTTTCAAAGCGAGGAAATCTGGCGGCTGGAACAGGCGCGTATTTTTCAACACCACTGGCTACTGGTGGGGCATGTGTCATCGCTGCCGGACAATGGCAGCTACTTTCTGTACGAGACCAGCGTTGAGAGCGTGATTGTATTGCGTGACGGCGACGGCACGGTTCGCGCCTTTCACAATTTTTGCCGCCATCGTGGCACGCGGCTGTGCAGCGAAGGCCGCGGACAACTGGGCGCTTCGATTCGATGTTCGTACCACGCGTGGACCTATGCACTCAACGGCGCGCTCAAGGGCGCGCCGAACATGCACGAGGTCGCCGGTTTCGACAAGGCGTCGTGGGGATTGAAGCCCGTGGCGCTGACCGGGTGGCGCGGCTTTCTGTTCGTGAACCTGGCGGCCAACCCGACACCGTTTGATGAGGCGTTGCGTCCGCTCGTGGACCGGTTCGCACAATGGCCGCTGGCGCATTTGCAGTCCGCGCACCAGACGGTCTACGATGTCGAGGCCAACTGGAAGCTGTTTTTCCATAACTACAGCGAGTGTTACCACTGCCCGACCGTGCATCCGCATCTGAACAAACTCACGCCGTACCGCAACAGTGAGAATGATTTGACCGAGGGGCCGGTGCTTGGCGGGCCGATGACGCTGTCGAACCCGCAGGGGAGTATGGCGATGCATGGCAAGCGCTGTGCGCCGCCGTTCAGCGCGCTTACCGCCGAAGAGCGCGGGCGGGTTTATTACTACACGCTGTTTCCCTCGGCGTTTTTGTCGCTGCACCCGGACTATGTGCTGGTGCATCGCGCGCAGCCGCTGGCCATTGATCGCACACGCATCGTGTGTGATTGGTATTTTCATCCCGATGCGGTTGCGGCGCCCGGTTTTGATCCGCAACCCGCGATAGACTTCTGGGAGCTGACCAACCTTCAGGACTGGGCGCTGTGCGAGAACGCGTATCGCGGTGTGCGCTCGGCCGCATGGGAGCCCGGCCCCTATAGCGAATTGGAAAGTCAGCTCGCGGCGTTTGACCGGTACTATCTGAAACAGTTGGGCACTCGAAAAGGAATTCACGCATGAAACCCGTCAAGATCGGCGATGTCAGTGTTTCCAGCATCATTGAGCGCGAAGGCCCGTGGCGCGAGCCGCACATCATGTTCCCCAGCGCCACGCCGCGAAAACTCGCCGAGGTGATGGCGCAGGTGCCGGACTTTGCCTACGACCGCGCCAAGGACT
>VFLF01000407.1 GCA_009885185.1 Nitrosomonadales bacterium
AAAACTGGAGGCTTATCGGACGTTACTGGATTTCTTTGGGAATCAAAATGGTGCCCGGAACCGGAATCGAACCGGTATGGGCTGTTTAGGCCCGAGGGATTTTAAGTCCCTTGTGTCTACCAATTTCACCACCCGGGCGAAAATCCGAATTGAATTGTACGGGAAAGAAACAGCGCTGGAGAGAAAATTGGAGGGGGTCGGAATCGAACCGGCGTACACGGCTTTGCAGGCCGTCATGAAGCTAATCAAAACAAAACCTTACCGTAGCTAACCACCACGCACCCACCCAGAAACATACTTTTGAACTGGTAGTTAACATTTTAACTTCAATCCACCCAACCATCCAGCAGAATTCAAAAGAGCTCCCTACGCTTGATTCTGCACAATAGCGTACAAATAATCGCTGCAAGTAAATGCTCTTATTACCCCGACGGGTAAATATGGCGCACCTTGAAGTGACTGTTCACGATGAATTGCGTGATCCGAAAAAGTCACCACCCGCTTAGGTTCAATCCCGTTGGACAATGCAGTGTATTGACAATAGCTATACACCACAGTAGGATTCGTATATCTGTTGTGTAGTCGCTAAAGGAGAAAGTCATGCGTGATGCCGCCATCAACCTAAGGGCTCTTGCAGAGCAGCGGGACCTGATCGATCAAGCCGCGCAACTACTAGGCAAGAACCGCTCTGATTTCATGCTGGAAGCCGCTTGCGCCAAGGCCCAGACGGTGTTGCTCGACCAGGTGTTTTTCAGTATGGATGCCAACAAGTTTCGGCAATTCACCAAACTGCTGGATGCGCCGCCCGCCCAAAATCAGGGGCTTGAACGTCTCATGGCAGTCAAAGCGCCCTGGAAAACCAAACCAGCCAAGGCATGAACCTTACGGTCAGCGCGCCGGAACCGCTGTCCGCATCGCATCGATGCGATGATTTTGCGTGCGGCGAATCTGCGCTCGACGAATGGCTCAAACACCGAGCTTTGGCTAATCAGTTGAGTGGAGCCAGCCGCACGTTTGTGGTGACCGAACAGGATGGCCGGGTCTGCGGCTACTACGCCATGGCAGCCGGTGCGGTCTCGCACCAGATTGCAACCAGCTCAGTGCGGCGCAACATGCCGGATCCTGTACCTGTGATGGTGCTGGCGCGACTTGCCGTTGATCAACGGGCGCAAGGCATCAAGCTGGGTGCGTCCTTGCTACAAGATGCCGTCAACCGTGCGGTGGCCGTATCTCATAACGCGGGAGTGCGGGCGCTGCTTGTGCATGCACTTCATGACCGAGCCAAACTGTTCTACGAACATTACGGATTTCGGGCATCCCCTGCGCATCCGATGACGCTCATGTTGCGCCTCTCAAGTATCAATGCCTGAAACGTTTAGTCCGAAAACTGTTGGCGCGCGCCATGAGTGCGCTACGAGCATCGCAGCCAGACGCGCGCCTCTTTCCCGGTCAGGTGCCGGCCGGTTTTCTGATACTCCGCCCACGACGACAGCGCTTCTTGTTTGAAGCCCTCGCAGGCCTCCTCACGTTCGACGTACTGTGCTATGGCTTCGCGCATGATCCAGTGTGCTGTCCGCTGCCGAAGACCAGCAAGGTGCTGCACTCTGCTTTTGAGTTCGTCATCGATCTTGATGGAAGTCGCCATGATTGCCTTTCAATAAAATAGCGCAAACGAGTCATGATGCCCATCACCGGGGTTCACCTGCTCATCTTTTCCCCAGCAATTCGGAGCGTCCGACTGCTGCCTTTTTAGGATTCTTCAGCTTGGGTGGTTCCGAGAAGCCTGTTAGCGCGTGGCTGGCTCTCCATTCGCCCATGGCGTACGTGCGTGGATTGCGTAAGCCTGACACACCCTCATGCCATGAGATCAGCATGTGCTTGCCGATGTCTACGAAGCCGGGATGCGCGGTCATGGCTTCACGAACTTGAACCGCAGTGACGGATACTGCATCACCAATGGCCTCGACAATTCTCACTTGCTCCTTAGCGGCAACGCCAAAGGTGGCGGTGATGAATCGCTGGAGCGTTTTGCCCGGCGCCCATGTCTTCTTTCCCATAAAGCTGATACCCGGCGGGCTGTTCTGGTAGCCAGCATACACCGACGTCGTTAGCATGTCGTAGACGGGTGACAGATGCACGTCCTTGCGCGCCGTGTACAGTAGTGCAAGATTCTTGGCATGACAATCGGCATTGCGCAGTGCGTACGTTAGCAGCAGGGTCGTGGCCAACTGCAGGAAAGTCGCTCTTTGCCGCGGACCCGGAACATGGTCACGTACCGCTTTCGCGATGCGCTCCCACGTTGTATCGTACTTGGCGGCAGGACGCAGTCCCAGCAAGGCGCAAAAATCCTCCATGCCCAGATACAGTTGACCTTGTTCGTCCACATCGAAGCGATCTACGACAAGGGCCATGCTGTCCTTTGACACCTGCGCCCTGGCTGTGGGCACCACCTGTGATGCCACTTGCATGCAGAAATATTCGTTGAGCGCCGCGAACGGCAGTTTGCTTGACGAACCTTTGATGATGTGACGGCGCGTGAGCAGCGTAGCTTTCTTGTGCGGGCTGAGTTTGACGTTTTCTCTCTGCGCATCGAGAAACTTTGGGACGACACCCGATACGCCGCTGGCTGCATGCTCACGTACCAGTTCCGCGAATGCCTCTTCGGAGTTGTCACCCTGAAGCAGTGCCTTGACCTCCACTGGCTTGGCGGGTTCATAAAGGTTTGCGCCGGGCGCAGCCACTTGTAGCCGGCCCACCATGTTGCGGCCGATCACCGCCAGCAGCGCCGTGGGACTGGCGCCGATGTGCGGACCGAACTGCTCCTGCAGCAC
>VFLF01000607.1 GCA_009885185.1 Nitrosomonadales bacterium
CAGGGCCAGTCCAAAGCAATGTGGCGCATCCGCGAATCCATCCCAGAAGCCGCGCGCAACGAGGCAGGTATGCTCTACCGGCATGACATCGCGGTCGCGGTCGGCGCCATTCCAGCCTTCATCCGCGATGGGCAGGCCGCACTTGAAAAACAATTCAAGGGCACCCATATCATTTGTTTCGGCCATCTGGGTGACGGTAATCTGCACTACAACACGTATGTCGAAGGCCGTTTGCGTAGCGACCCGGTGGCTTGCGCGGCTAACGATGTCACCACTGTGATTTACGATATCGTCAAGCAATACAAAGGCAGCTTCAGCGCCGAACACGGCATCGGCATCGCCAAAGTTGAGGAGCTGGTGCGCTACAAGGATCCGGTGGAAATCGATCTGATGCGCACGGTCAAACGCGCGTTGGATCCGCTGGGCATCATGAATCCGGGGAAGGTGTTGTAAGGCAATTTGTAAGCTATTTACCAAATTTTCGACCCAACGTGTGCAACTTAAACACGGAGATCAACATGACCGACAAGATTCAAAAGACCGACGCTGAGTGGAAGCAAACGCTCACCAAGGAGCAATTCGAGGTAGCGCGCAAAAAAGGTACCGAACGCGCTTTCAGCGGTGCGTACTGGGATAACCACGAGCAAGGCGTGTATCGCTGCATCTGCTGCGATACCGAGTTGTTCAAGTCGGATCACAAGTTCGAGTCCGGCACTGGCTGGCCGAGCTTCTGGCAACCCGCGGTAGATAAAAACGTCGCTACCGAAGAAGACAACGGCTTTTTCATGCGCCGCACCGAGGCGCTGTGCAGCCAATGCGATGCGCATCTCGGCCACGTGTTTGAAGACGGTCCCCAGCCAACCGGCTTGCGCTATTGCATCAATTCCGCTTCACTCAAGTTTGAAAAGAAATAATTCAACAAAGGTTCGCGGCCATGAAGTTCCTGTTCGACATGTTTCCGGTGATTCTGTTCTTCGTGGCTTTCAAATTTTGGGGCATCTACATTGCGACCGCGGTGGCGATAGGCGCGACGCTGCTGCAAATCGGCTGGCTGGCACTGAGAAAACGCAAGGTTGAACCGATGCTATGGGTCAGTCTGGGGGTCATCGTGGTATTCGGCGGCGCGACGCTGCTGCTGCAAAACGAAACCTTCATCAAATGGAAGCCGACGGTGCTTTACTGGCTGTTTGCCGGCGCGCTGGGTATAGCGTCGCTGGCGTTCAAGAAAAACCTGATCCGCGCCATGATGGAAAAACAGGTCACCCTGCCCGACCCGGTATGGAAAAATCTGCTGTTAAGCTGGATCGGATTCTTCGCCGTCATGGGCGTGCTCAACATTTATGTGGCCTACAATTTTTCCACTGATGCCTGGGTCAATTTCAAGTTGTTTGGCGGCATGGGACTGATGCTGCTGTTCGTGCTGGGACAGGCGGTCATGCTGTCCAAGCACATACAGGAAACCCCGGAAAAAAAGCCGGATTAACCATTCAGCTCCGCGCGGCCCAAGAACTTTTTGCCGCGCGCACGGTCTGTCTCACGGCTGCCCCATGAATACGATAGAAAACATCAAACAATGCCTTGCCGCGCTGCAACCTGAATCCATCGATGTATTGGACGATTCCGGCCGGCACGTCGGCCACGAAGGTGCCAAGGGCGGTGGCGGACACTACCAACTGCTGCTGGTGTCGGCACAATTTCACGGCTTGGCGTTGCCCGCGAGGCATCGGATGGTTTACGATGCGCTCGGTTCCATGATGCAAAAAGAAATACACGCACTGTCGATCAAGGCGTACGCGCCGGATGAAGTTTAACCACCAAGGATAATTGTTATGCACGTTCACTCATTTCGCGTTACCACTCTCGTTGCCGCGCTGCTGCTGCCTGCTTTTGCTTTTGCGCAGGCGCCGGTGGCCAGGGTCAACGGGGTAGTCATTCCGCAGGCCAAGCTCGACACCATTCTCAAGGCGCGCGCCGCAGGCAAGCAGCCCGATACGCCGGAAATCCGCGCGGCCATCCGCGACACGCTGATCAATCAGGAAATCGTGGCGCAAGAGGCCATCAAGAAAGGCATCGACAAGAATCCCGAAGTCGCCGCGCAACTTGATTTGCAGCGGCAGGAAACCCTGGTCAATGCCTTTGTGCAGGAATACATGCGCACCAATCCGGTGACGGACGACATCATGCGCAAGGAATACGAGCGCATCAAACCGACCATACCCGCTAAAGAATTCAAGGCGCGCCACATCCTGGTGGAGAAAGAGGATGAAGCCAAAGAGATCACCGCGCAAATCAAAAAAGGCGGCAGCTTCGAAAAGATCGCGGCGGAGAAATCCAAGGACACCGGCTCCAAGGGCAAAGGTGGTGATCTGGATTGGGGCCCGGCAGGCCGCTACGTCAAACCGTTTGGCGATGCGCTGGCCAAACTGAAAAAAGGTCAAATGACCGACGCGCCGGTGCAATCCGAGTTCGGCTGGCATGTCATCCGTCTCGACGACGAACGCGCCACCAAGGTACCGACGTTTGAAGAAGCCAAGCCGCAGATTCAGCAGATGATGCAGGGACAGATGGTACAAAAAATGCTGGCCGATCTGCGCGCTAAGGCAAAAGTAGAGTAAGTATTTTTCTTAAAAGCAAAAACGGCAGAGTGTCTCTGCCGTTTTTTTGCCCGCCGCGTGGCTGTGTACCTTCCCCTCAGCCCACCCACTTCCGCGCATTACCAAACATCCGCAGCCACGGCCCATTCTCGCCCCAACCATCGGGATGCCACGAGTTCTGCACCGTTCTGAACACGCGCTCCGGATGCGGCATCAATATCGTAAAGCGGCCATCGGGCGTGGTCAGTCCGGTGATGCCTTGCGGTGAGCCGTTCGGATTCAACGGATAACGCTCGGTCACCTGCCCTGCGTTATCGACGAAGCGCAGCGTCACCAGCGGCTGCACTTGTTGAATCGCGGCGGCGTTGGCAAACTCGGCAAACCCCTCGCCGTGCGCCACCGCCACCGGCAACCGGCTGCCGGCCATGCCGTCGAAAAACAGCGACGGCGACGGCTGAATTTCCAGCATCGCCACGCGCGCCTCGAACTGCTCGGATTTATTTTTGACGAAATGCGGCCATGCGTCCGCGCCCGGAATCAGCGTGTGCAGATTGCTCATCATCTGGCAGCCGTTGCAGACCCCCAGCGCGAAGGTGTCGCCGCGTTTGAAGAACGCCTCGAATTCATCCCGGGCGCGGGCATTGAACAAAATGGATTTTGCCCAACCCTCGCCCGCGCCGAGCACGTCGCCATACGAAAACCCGCCGCATGCGGCGAAGCCCTTGAAATCGCCGAGGCTTACGCGCCCGGCGATAATGTCGCTCATATGCACATCCACCGACGCAAACCCGGCACGGTCAAACGCCGCCGCCATTTCGATCTGCCCGTTAACGCCCTGCTCGCGCAGAATGGCGATGCGCGGACGCTTGCCGGTGGCGATAAACGGCGCGCTGATATTTCGCGCGGGATCAAACGTCAGGCGCGGCGTGATGCCCGGATCGCGGGTATCGAGAATGCGGTCGTATTCCGCTTGCGCGCATTGCGGATTGTCGCGCAGTTGCTGCATGCGCCAGGTGGTTTTAGACCACACGCGATGCAGGTCAGTGCGTTTTTCGCACAACACTTCCTTGCCCCCCGCGCGAACAACACGCAACATGGCGTCCGCGTTCAATGCGCCGATGCGCTTGCACATCACACCGGCGCTTTCAAACGCCTGCAACACGGCCAACTCATCGCTCGCGCGCACTTGCAGCACCACGCCCAGTTCTTCGTTAAACAGCGTATCGATCACCGGTGTTTTTTCGGTCAGCGTCAGCGTGACGCCCACGCGCCCGGCGAACATCATTTCGCACACCGTGGCAAAGAGTCCGCCGTCGGAGCGATCGTGATACGCCAGCAATAGATTATTATTCGTAAGTATTTGTTTTAATTGAATAAATTTAACAATGGCGGATGGAAAATCAAGATCGGGCGCCACTGCGCCGACGGCATTCCACGCCTGCGCCAGCGCTGAGCCGCCCATACGCGCCTTGCCATGCGCCAGATCCACCAGCAGCAACACCGTGTCGCCACAGTCGGTGCGCAACTGCGGCGTCAACGTCTGCCGCGCGTCGGCCACCGGCGCGAACGCGGAGACGATCAGCGACAGCGGCGCGATAACCTCTTTCTTTATGCCGCCGTCAGACCACGCCGTCTTCATCGACAGCGAATCCTTGCCCACCGGAATGCTGATGCCCAGTTGCGGGCACAGGTCGATGGCCACCGCGCGCACGGTATCGAATAGCGCCGCGTCTTCGCCGCCGTGGCCCGCCGCCGCCATCCAGTTGGCCGAGAGCTTGATGCGACCCAGATCCACCGGTGCCGCGGCCAGATTGGTCAGCGCCTCGCCAATGGCCATGCGGCCCGAGGCCGGGGCGTTGATGGCGGCCAGCGGCGTGCGCTCGCCCATGGCATAGGCCTCGCCGGCATGCGCCTGGTATCCCATCAGCGTGGCCGCGCAATCGGCCACCGGCACCTGCCAGG
>VFLF01000698.1 GCA_009885185.1 Nitrosomonadales bacterium
AGGGTGAGTTTGACGGATCGTAGACCTGCCGTTCGATCACCCTGAGCTCCGTGCGGCAGGTGTACGCAGCGTTGCTGACGTTTACGGATCGAAGTGCCACCGGCGGCTTCGGCCGAACAACTGTCAGTGAGCAGCCATGTTGGGCGACTGCTCCACTCGAATACCTGCCGTTGACCTTAAAGTGGATTGACTGTCAGCAGTGCGTTGATCAGTCGTTACGTTTTTGATAACTGACACCAGTATCAAAAAAGCATATTTTCAAAACCGTAGATTGCGACCGACCGCTTGCTAATGGCAGTCAATAAAGCCGACCTTTGCTTAGTACCGTGGTACCACACGTTGCACGCGGGCACTCAAAGGTGCTGGCATCGTGCCCGGCGGTCGTGGGCAAATGGATACCGGTCGAATGAACGCGTCGCGGCGCTCACGTGCCGATAGTGGCATAATTTCGATGGATGCGTAAACGGCTATGTGACGCTCACGACCCTGCACCTTTGGACCTCCGAAAATGAAGATCGGCTTCACCCCAATTCGGCTAAATGACTACATCGAATTGCACATCCGCGCCAATCCCCAGGCGAATCGCGCTGAACTGCGAAAGCAGTTGGAGTTCGCCATTGGCGCCTCTCGGGCTGGCGCGCATTGTCAATGCGGATCGCCGATCTGGATTATTGGTTCAAGGCAGGCAGGTTTGGGTTGCTTCACCTGTATTACCGGGCAGCCCAACCCGGCGCATGATTACGAGATTGAAGTGGACGCCGATGCTACTGTTCCCTAATCTCAGTGACCATGCCGGTGCAATTTGCGCCAGCCGCGTCAGTCGGCAAGCAGCCCCGGTAAGTTCAACGCAGGCTGATACCTGATGGGCTTTGCGTTCCGCATTTATTTGTTTGACGCGGACGATAGCCTGTATCGGCTGCCGAACATCAAGTTTGATCAAATGCTCCGCGACTCGACCTGTCACCACTTCCCCCAACTTGCAAAGACCCGCATGCGCATGGCCAGCGTTGCCGTAGAACTCGTAGACCGGCGACCGATGCGAATTGTTCGGAGCACTTTCAATTGGCTTTCTTTTGACAAGCACGGATACTTGGACACCAATGCTTTAGATCGCCATCAACGAGCCCTTGCGGAGGTGGCGCTGTCTCCAGTCCTGGGACGGGCTCAGAACGCGACTGACGTGGTTGATGCAACAGACCGCTTCATTGCCCAAGGCGGGCGTTGGAAGCCATCCGACGCAGTGGCCCGTTTTATCGAAGATGCGGCGTTGGGTCGAGTGAAATGCCGGCGGCTCTAAACCGGCAGTAGCCAACGGCGTCAAGCTGTCGCCGTGCCCAGCGGATCGGTCTATCCGCCTTGGCCAGCGTGTGCCACGGTTCGACCCAGACGTGTCATGACTCCAACGTATGCTATTCCCAAGAATACTGTGAGCATTGCTTTCGGATAACCGATGCGTCACCATTTGTTCGCGCCACTGACCGGCGTCCGGAACCGACTTGTAGCGAGAAATTCCACTGAAAACCATCGATAAAGAGATCCGCCGTTACCTGCGCACGGGCAAGTACGATAGCCTAATTCACCTGTGGCCGGGCGGATCCACGCTTGCCAATGCTGGGCTCGATCCAGCGGCACTGCGTGAAGCCCTGATCGGCGAAGTCCGCCAGCGCACACCACGCGCAACGATACCCAAACGGCTTGCCGAGATCGACGTGGTGGCATACACCCGAGACAAAGTAGCGCCCATGGTACGAGGAATGTTTCCGAAGAAGGAACAGAACACCGTTCTCGACGTTCTCGGGCGCTCCGTCGTCTTTTTGACTCCAGCCAATATCGACACGGTACTGAGGGGGATGTCCTGGCTCAAGACGGCTTGGGACCTGGCCAATCTCTATCTCTGCAGTTGCGGTGCTGAACTCCTCTCGGCACGTGCGCCGCGACTGGTGGGCCTGAGTGAGGGAACCAACTGCTACGTGTCCGCTGACTACTTCCGTGAAGAAAATCGCTTCGACGACTATGTGGTTCATGAAGTCGCGCATATATTTCACAACTGTAAACGCCATACGATCGGGTTGCGTGAAATACGCGGCCGCGAGTGGCTGCTGGAGATCGACTTTGCCAAGCGCGAGACCTTTGCATATTGCTGCGAGGCCTACAGCCGCCTTGTCGTGCTGGGCGATGGCATTTCGGCCCGTAAAACGCTGCTGGCGGCGCACGGGGATGAATTTGCCCTGTCGGACGATCGCGTCGATGCCGACGAGTA
>VFLF01000903.1 GCA_009885185.1 Nitrosomonadales bacterium
CCGAAGGATTGGTGGCGGGCGTGACCGGGTTGCTGCTCGAAGGTCAGCCGAAGACATGAGTTCCAACACGCAGCCCATCGAGACCGACGCCGACGGCGCGGTGTGCATCCCGATCAATGCCTCGGAGCAGATCGAGTTTTGTTATGCGCGCGGCTGGACGGATGGCCTGCCGGTGGTACCGGCCTCGCGCCTGCTGGTGGCGCAGATGCTCGATGCCGCGCAGTTGAAACCCGAGTCCTTGATTGCCGACATGCCGTCACGCAAGGTCGCGCTGACAGCGGAAAAAATCGCCATCAACGCGGTGATGGCGGGTTGCAAGCCCGAGTACATGCCGGTGGTGGTTGCGGCGGTCAAGGCGCTGGCCACCGAGGCATTCGGCTTGCATCACGTGGCTTCCGCGCTGTCGGGGCCGACTATCGTGATAGTCGTCAACGGGCCTATTGCGAAAAAGCTCGGCATCAATTCAGGCAATAACCTGTTCGGCCCCGGTGAACGCGCGAACGCCACCATCGGGCGCGCGCTGCGGCTGATCCTGCTCAACTGCCTGCGCTACCGCCCCGGCGTCGCGGATCGCTCCACCATGGGCACGCCGGGCAAATACACCTGCTGCATCGCCGAGAACGAAGAAAATCACCCATGGCAACCATGGCACGTGGCGCGCGGTTTCAGCGCGGAGCAAAGCACCGTGACGCTGGTGGCGGCGAGCACGATGATGCAAATCTGGAACTACGGTAATCACGAACAGTTGCTGCGTTCGATTGGTGACGCGATGTCGTTTCTGGGTTCCATCGCCATACTCGGCCAAACGCCCGGCGCCATCGTGCTGGGCGGCGAGCACGCGGAAATCCTGCGCGCCAGCGGCTGGAGCAAACAGCGCATGCAGGAATTCGTGGTGCAACACACCGCGCGCAGCATCGCCGTCCTCAAGCGCGCCGGACGCATTGACGGGGATGTGAGACCCAAAGACAAACAGACCCTGCACTACGCGCTGGATACGCCCGAGGACCTGGTGTTCCTGTGCGGCGGCAGCAGTATCGGCGCGCTGTCGATGGTGCTGCCGGGGTTTGGCTCTTCCAAAACGTCGGGACGCAGCCCTGCAGTGTTGATTGAATAACCGACCAGCCTACGGTTGAACTTCCAGCTTCGCTTCGCGGATGACTTTGCCGTAGCGCGCGATTTCGCTCTTGATGAAATCGCCGAACTGTTCCGGCGTGGTGGTTTTCGGCTCGAAGCCGCCGCCGACCAGACGATCGCGCGCGTCGGGCGCGGTCACGGCTTTGGCAATTTCCGAATTCAGCCGCGTGATCACCTCGCGCGGCGTGTTGGCCGGGGCGAGCACGCCGTACCAACTGGTGACGACGTAGCCGGGAAACCCGGTCTCGTTCGCCGTCGGCAGATTGGGCAGCAGCGCGATGCGTTCGGCGGACAGCGCCGCCAGCGCGCGCACCTTGCCGCCCTGTATCTGCGGCACCGCCGGTGGCGCTCCGATCACCATCCAGTCGATGTGGCCGCCGACCATGCCGAGCATCGCGAGGCCCGATCCCTTGTACGGCACATGCACCATGTCGAGCTTGCTGGCGGCACGGAACATTTCGCCGGCCAGATGCTGGCCGGTGCCCAGGCCACCCGAACCGAAGGTGAGCTTGCCCGGCGTGCGGCGTGCCGCGGCCACGAGTTCATTGAGATTCTTCGCAGGTATCGACGGGTGGCAAATCAGCACATTGGGCACTTGTGCGACCTGCGACACCGCGGCGAAATCTTTTACTGAGTCATACGGTAGTTTGCGGTAGAGATGCGGGCTGATGGCGAGGATGTTGGAGGTAAGCACCAGCGTGTAACCGTCGGCAGGGGCCTTGGCGGCGATTTCGGTGCCGAGATTGCCACCCGCGCCGGGACGATTCTCCGCCACCACCGGATGGGCCACTTGTTCGGAAATCTTTTGTGCGAGTTGCCGGCCCAAGAGATCAGTGGGGCCGCCGGGCGGGAAGGGCAGCACCAGTCGGATGGCTTTGGCGGGGTAGGTCTGTGCCGATACCGGACTGATGCACGCCGCACTTGCCACCAGAATCAAGGTTGTTGTTTTTAGCAAAAGCTTCATTACGTCTCCATGTGTAGAGTATCGGATAGTTACACACCACGACTGTCGTTCCCGCGCAGGCGGGACCGACAGTGAAGGGATTTAATCAATCTTGGCGCCTGATCGTTTAATCACTTCTGCCCACTTCACATTCTCGCTTTTAATCAGCGCCGCAAAGACTTCCGGCGCTGCGGGCATTGGATCAGCGCCAATCATCGCGAATTTGTCTTTCAGCGACGGCGACGCCAGTATCTTGTTGATTTCCGCGTTGAGCTTGCGAACAATCTCGCGCGGCGTGCCCACGGGTGCAATAACGCCGTTCCACGTGGTCGCTTCATAACCGGGCACGCCAGATTCGGCGATGGTCGGCACGTCCGGCACGGCGGGCGAGCGTTTCAGCGCGGTGACACCCAGCGCGCGCACGCGCCCGGCCTTGGCATGCGGCGTGATGGAGTTAAGACTCTCCATCATCAGATGCACCTGTCCTGCGATGAGATCGGTAATGGCTGCGGCGCCACCCTTGTACGGTACATGCACCACGTTCAGGCCCGCCATCGAACGGAACAGTTCAAAGCCGACATGGCCCGGCGAGCCGTTGCCCGATGACGCATTCGACAGTTTGCCGGGATTTTGTCTGGCGAAATCGAGCACTTCCTGCACGGTCTTGAACGGATGCCTGGGCGAACCGGCGAGCAGCATCTGGTTGAACGCCACCTGCGCCACGGCGGCGATATCTTTGTTCACATCATAGGGCGGTTTGCGAAACATGTTGGGACCAATCACCAGCGAGCCGATAGGCGCGTAGCCCAGCGTGTAACCGTCGGCGGCGGATTTCAGCACCATGTCGATGCCAATGGTCAGCGCACCGCCGGGCCGGTTATCCACCACGATCTGCTGCCCCAGCGCCAGCGTGAGTTCGGCGGCGAGGATGCGAGCCACGTTGTCCGAGGCGCTGCCGGGCGCCTGCGGCACGATGAAGCGGATGGCGCGGCTGGGGTAAGTCTGTGCCGCGACCGTTGCGACAACGGCGCAAATCAGCAGTGAACCGGCAAATGGACGGAGAAGGGGAGAGAGTCGTTTCATGAAAGGAAGAGGCCCATGATGGTTTCGCTCATTCTGTGTCGTGCGTTCGCCCCGTGTCAATCGCGGCGCGCATCGAAGCACGGCGCGTGGCGGTTATTTGGCCATGCCCAGATCGGAGAGAATTTCGCGCGTCTCCGCGTATTCGCGCTGCAGGAGTTTGTGCGCTTCGGCGCTGCTCACGTACTCGTCCACCCATTGCTCCTGCAGCACGGTTTTTTTCCACTCGGGCGAGGCGACGGTTTTGCGCAGCAAGCCGTCCCAGTAGGCGACCTGTGCCGGCGTGAGTCCCGGCGGCCCCATCATGAAACGCGAGTTGGATACCACGGCGTCGATGCCTTGTTCCCGCCAGGTGGGAATGGCGGCATATTCCCCTTCCAGCCGCTTGGGCGAACTGACCGCCAGGAACCGCAGCTTTCCCGCTTTCCAGTGGGCCGAGGCAACGGACAGTCCGCCCGTGGTGTAATCGAGATGCCCGCCGAGCAGATTCGATATTGATTCGCCTGCCGACGGAAACACCACGGTACGCAGCCGCCGGATATCGATGCCCGCGCGCTTGAACGGCAGCGCCACTGCGATATGGCTGCTGTTGCCGAGCGTGGTGCCGATGGCTACCGACAGACTGTCGGGCGCGGGCTTCAGACGCGCGATGAGATCATTCACAGTTTTCCACGGCGCATCGGCGCGCACCGATAGCACGTTGTACTCGTTGTAAAGCTGCGCCATCAGCGAGAAATCGGTGTAGTTCAGCTTACTGCGCCCCGTGATGTGATTGGAGACCAGCGGCCCCGACACCAGCAGCAGCCGGTGCGGATCGGCCGTGGCCTGATGCACATAGGTATAACCCACCGACTGGCCGCCGCCGCCGCGGTTCACAATCACCACCGGTACGTTGATGAGCTTTTCGTCCTGCCAGATTTTTTGCAGCAGCCGCGCGGGCCGGTCCAGCGTGCCGCCCGCCAGCGCAGGCACGACGAATTCGATGGGTCGGGTGGGTTTCCAACTCGCTGCCTGCGCCGCAGCGTGTCCCATGGGAAGCGCGAGCAGCGCAGTCAGAAAATACCTCAGGTGGAAACGCGATAGTAGGAACGTCATGGCGCTCTCCTCGTTGGGCGTGCATAAGCATGCTCCGCCATTCTGCACTAAATCCTGACTCGTCCGGATTTTGTGTGGGTGCAACTACTCCCAAACTGTCATTCCCGCGAAAGCGGGAATCCATAACACTGTGCCATATGGCACGACGCATGGATTCCCGCTTTCGCGGGAATGACGAGGATGGTTTTGCGCATAAACCGAAGACCGCGTGAGATCGTGACTCGCAGGGTTTAAATCTTGAAAGCCTCCAGCGTCTCCGGCGCGAATAAATCCTTCGCTTCCAGCCGCCGCTTCGACAATCCCTGCTCGTGGTGATAGCGCAAAAAGGTTTCCAGAGTCGCCTTGTTCGCCTCATACCCGTAAGGCCACCAGTCGTCGCCCATGTTGCGCTTTAACCATTCCACCTCGGCGATCATCCACGGCAGCATATTGCGCAGCGCGGCGGTCTCGAACATTTCTTCATAACAGATGCGCTGGGCTTCGGCGAACGCCTTATAAAGTTCCATCGCAATCCAG
>VFLF01000618.1 GCA_009885185.1 Nitrosomonadales bacterium
CCCAGGGGCACCTCAGATAAAAGGCGGATTTTCACCGACTCGCGTAGTCGGTGAATCAACTCGTCGCTCGCTTCCTGCTCATTGAGCAGCGAAGAAGACTTGAATGCGACATCCCAGTATTCGACTGGTTGAGGGGCTGGCTTGCCGCGCTGCAACGTAAGCGTAAACCCGGGAGGTAACTTGTACACCCCCTTGTAGATGGATCGTGGCTCCGGTATGTAGCCATACGCAAAATAATCCTCAACAGCAAGTGGATCCATCTCGCGTGGCAAGTCGGGATGCACTAACAACGCCTTCAACTCGGAGCCAAATATCCAATGTCCGGAAGGTAGTTGCGAATAGTAAAGCGGCTTTACGCCAAGACGATCTCGGGCCAAGAACATGATTTGCTGGTTTCGGTCCCACAGTGCAAATGCAAACATTCCCCGGAAGCGCTGCACGCACTTTGGGCCCCACGCCTCCCACGCATGCACGATAACCTCGGTATCGCTACGGGTACGGAAGACATGACCCATTGCCTGTAACTCCGGCACCAGCTCCTGAAAATTATAGATTTCGCCATTAAATACCACGACAACGCTGCCGTCTTCGTTGTAGAGCGGCTGCTGGCCTGTTGTCAGATCGATAATAGAAAGTCGCCGATGACCGAGTCCCACGCCGGGCTCGTGATGGATCCCCCCAGCGTCAGGGCCACGGTGGAAAAGCGACTGATTCATACGGTCAAGTAGGGACCGTGAAATTTCAGTTTTTCCGCTAGCGTCGAACACGCCGGAAATTCCACACATAGTGTTATGCTCTTTCTTGCGGTTGTGCGCGAAGTGGCGCGCGATTACGTGCCAATACGTCGTCGTACATATCCATATAATTTTTCACCATGATGTCCAGACCAAAACGTTGCTCAACAATCACCCGCGCAGCTTTGCCTTGGCGTTTTCCTTTTTCCGGATTCAGTACGTAGTCATGAATCGTTGACGCCAGTATATTCGGATCTGCCGGCGGGACCAGCATTCCCGTCTGATCTTCCATCACGAGCTCGGGGTTGCCGCCTACTGCTGTCGCCACGACGGGAAGTCCGCTCGCCATCGCTTCCAAAATGGTATTGGATATGCCTTCGGCAAGGGACGGAAGCACAAACAAGTCCAGCCCACGCATAATTTGCGGAACGTCGTCACGCTCGCCTGGCAGCCATGTCAAATCCCCTACGCCCGCTTGATCCAAGAATTCAACAATGTGTGCGCGCAACGGGCCATCTCCAACCATAACCAGACGTAGTTGGCGCTCGACGGGCGGCATCATCTGCAATAAGGTCACAAACGCTTGCGCAAGCGTGAGCTGATCCTTTTCCGACTGCATGCGGCCAACAGTGCCAATGATAAAGACATCGGGTGACGCAAACCTCAGTAAGGGCAATGGCTCACGCCCTCTGCACGCTGGGTAAAACACCTTGGTGTCAACTCCATTGTATAGTTGCGTAACTTTGCTAGACGGCACCCCGACCTGTTCTCGCAGATAGCGCTCAAGTTCTTTCGAGAGGGCGATATACCGATGAACGAAGGGCTTGAACAGCCGGCGCAATCTTTGGCGGGTACGATTACTACCGTCCAAGTCCTCGATATCCCGTCCGTGCTCGCCGTGTATACGCACTGGAACTCCTGCCAGAGCTGCCGGTAGGGTACCTTCGAGCGCCGCAAGGTTACGCGTGTGGACGATATCAGGCCGAAGCTTCTTTAACAACCACCATAGCTTGATGAGTGTGATGGGACTGTTACCCGGGGGTTTATTGAGCGCAAAAACTCGAACGTCGCTGCGATGTAGCCGCAGACGAAAATCAGAATAAGTGGTTAAGCAAATGATCGCGTGACGAAAGCGCTCCGCAGGAATACGGTTGATCAAATTGACCAACCCATTCTCCAGACCGCCGATGTCAAGTCGATAAATAACATGAACAATAAAAGGCACGTTAGCCTTTCTTTTTTCAGACACCTCGGTTACCC
>VFLF01000443.1 GCA_009885185.1 Nitrosomonadales bacterium
GGAGAGGGCGCCGGAGAAGCCTGCGACCGAAGTGAAGGCACGCGTCAAACATACGTGCCCGGCATGCGGCGGCGAAGCGGTGTGGAATGCCGCCAAGCTGGTGCTGGCGTGCGGCTTTTGCGGCACGCTGGTGCCGGGCACGGAGGATGCGGCGGGCGACGGCGAAATCGTCGAGCACGATCTGGCAACCGCTTTGCGCGGCATTCCGGACAGCAAGCGCGGCTGGGGCGGCGAGAAAAAAGAAGTGAAATGTCAAAGCTGCCATGCGATTTCGGTGTTCGATCCGAAGCGCCAGTCGCAGGGCTGCGAGTTTTGCGGCGCGACGCAACTGGTGCCGTACGAAGAAGTGAAGGAACCGTTCTCGCCCGAAAGCCTGTTGCCGATGAAGGTGTCGCATAACAAGGCGCGCGAACTCATCAAGACGTGGTACGGCTCGCGCTGGTTTGCGCCTAACAAGCTCAAAAAAGCCGCGCTCACCGATACGGTGAAGGGCCTTTACATCCCGTATTGGACATTTGACGCGCAAGTCGACGCGGATTGGGATGCCGAGGCGGGCTACCACTATTACGAAACCGAGGAATACACCGATAGCTCCGGCAATCGGCAGACGCGCCGGATTCAGCGCACGCGCTGGGAGCGCGCCAGCGGCAACATCGACCACTTTTTTGATGACGAGCTGGTGCCGGCCTCACAGGGCATACAGGCGAATCACCTGCGCGCAGTAGAGCCGTTCCCGACAGGGGAATTGCAGCCGTACGATCCCGGTTTTCTGTCGGGTTGGGTGGTTGAACGGTATCAGATTGATTTGGTGGCGGCGGCACAGCACTCGCGCGAAGCAATGGAGCGCAAAGTGCAATCGATGTGCGCGTCGGCGGTGCCGGGGGATACGTATCGCAATCTGCGCGTCAATTCCGCGTACAGCGGTCAGACCTTCAAGCACATCCTCGCGCCGCTGTGGATGCTGCAATACCGCTTCGGCACGAAAAACTTTCAGGTGGTGATGAACGGCTACACCGGCAAAGTCTCCGGCGACTATCCGAAGAGCTGGGTGAAGATATTCTTCGCGGTGCTGGCGGTGATTATCGTGCTGCTGATACTGATGACGGCGATGAGTTAAATAGTTGTTAAAAAAACAAATAGTTATAAATTTTTGATCGGCGTTGCCTTTGCGCTGATTTCACTCGGTGCGCCGCTAAATATTCCTCTCGTCATTCCCGCGCAGGTGGGAATGACGTGATCGGATATCGTGTTGGCTATGCCAATACCGCGGGCAATTGCGGCGCGAGCTTTGCGCGCTCGGCGGTCGCCGCGCCGTTTAGTGCAAAGCCCAGCAGTTTTCCTGACGCATCCACAAACAATGATTTAACGCCGTCGGCGGTCTTCTCGACTTTCCATTCACCGACTGCGCCCGGCGCGGGCGGCGACACGATGGTTGGGCACGCGGGGGTTTTCACCATCACCGGCATCGCGGGGAAACTCACGGCGGTAGGTTTGCCGCCGAGCGTTGCGCCCAGCGCGCGCGCCGCGTGCATGATGGGCATCACGTAGGGCATCACCAATCCTTCGATTTCCATGCAATCGCCCAGCGCGTAAATGTCGATGTCGCTGGTTTGCAGGTTGCGATTGACCAGTACGCCGCGATTGACACCAAGACCTGCCGCGCGCGCCAGATCGGTGCGCGGTTTCAGGCCGACGGCGGAAAGCACGATGTCGGCTTGCAGCGTTGCGCCGTTATCGAGCGTGATGTTAAGCGCGCTGCCGCTGTGATCGACGGATTTTGCGCCAGTGCCGAAATGCCACACGACGCCCAACAGGGCGAGTTTTTGTTGCACCATCGCGCCGCCCGCGGGGGGCAGCAGACGGCCCAGCGGCTGATTGGCGATGTCGATGACTTCGACCTTATGCCCGGCAACCACCAGATCATTGGCGAATTCGCTGCCGATCAAGCCGGCGCCGATGATGACGACTTTTTTCGGACTGTCGAGCAGGTGGTGAAAACGTCCGTAATCATCCAGATCATTCACCGTGATAATCGTGCCGGCGGCATCGCCCGCGATGGGCAAGCGTATCTGATCCGCGCCCAGCGCCAGCACCAGCTTTGAATACGCCAGCGTTTCATCCCCAATTTGCAGGGTGTGCGCGGCGGCGTTGATCGCGGTGACGCGCGTCTTGGCGCGCACCACGGCGTTGACCTGCGTGGCCATCTGCTCCGGCGTATTGAGTGCAATCGCAGCAGGCGCTTTTTTGCCGGCCAGCGCGTTCGACAGCATCGGCTTGGAGTAAAAACTGCCGCTGTCGGCGGTGATGATGGTGAGCGGCGTCTCTTTGTCGAGCTTGCGCAGCTCTTTGGCGACGTTATAGCCGGCCAGACCGCTGCCGAGGATGATGATGGGGTTCATGGGATGTCTCGATATCAAGCAGGAAAAATCTAGCTGCCCAATCGTTATATTGTGCGTTTTAAGGCGTGTTCAGCTGCTATTTTAATCCAGTTGAGCTGTAGCCAGTTTCCAAATGGCGCTATTGAACCAAGGGATCGTGCCGTTTGAATCTTAGCAGCCGCGGTTCACGACCGAAGCAGTTGCGATCAACTCATCGAGCAGCGCCATCGAAGCCAATCCCGAGCAGGTAAACGGATTGAGCGCGGCCTTCTCGGAATATTTGAGCAGCAGCGACGGGTTTACTTTGGCGATATTTACTTGCCCCATGGTCCAGCCGCCAAATCGGCGTTCCGAAATTTCTTCGTAGATAAGGATGCGCACGTCACGATGCCGTTCGTCCCGCACGATTCGGTTATACAGTTCGCAGACTTCGTCACGACCGCCCTCGAGTACCTGGATAAAGAGATCGTCACTGAAACAAAGTATCCCCGTGATACCTTGCGGCGAATTGTTTTCGCGCGACTGCGCCAGAATGGAATCGACAATGGTCGTGGAAAGTGGGGCGGTGGCGCGACTGGCGTAGAGTAATCGGACAAGCATCTTGACCTCAGTTTTTCAGATTGATTAGGGAGAGGAATTCGCGGCGCAGCGAGGCGTCTTTGAGGAAGGAGCCCCGCATCACGCTGTTGGTCATCTTGGTTTCAGCGTCCTTGACGCCGCGCCAGTGCATGCAAAAGTGATCCGCCTCCATCACCACGGCCAGCCCGTCGGGGCTGACCTTTGTCATCAGCAGCTCCGCCATCTGCGTGATGGCTTCCTCCTGAATCTGCGGGCGGCTCATGATCCAGTCGGCCAGCCGCGAGTACTTCGATAAACCGATTAAATTGGAATGCTCATTGGGCATCAGGCCGATCCACAGACGCCCCATGATCGGGCAAAAATGATGGCTGCACGCGCTGCGTACCGTGATGGGGCCCACGATCATCAGCTCATTCAGGCGCTCGGCATTAGGGAACTCGGTCACCGGCGGCGCTGTGACATAGCGCCCTCGAAACACCTCGGTCAGATACATCTTGGCGACGCGGCGCGCGGTGTCCTGGGTGTTGTGATCGCTGGCGGTGTCGATCACCAGGCTTTCCAAAACCCCCTGCATCTTTCCGGCAACTTCGTCGAGCAACGCCTCCATTTCACCGGGCGCGATATGCGCAGCGATGTTGTCGTTGGCGTGATAGCGTTGCTTCGCGCGCTGTATGCGGGCGCGCACCCGCGCGGAAACAGGAAGTGCAGAATCATCGAGCGTTTGAATGGACGTGTCTGTCATGATCATGTGTTTGTTGTTGAGATTGTTAAGACGCTGGTTGAATCGGATGGCTGGTCGATGAACTCAGGCTTTCAATTCTTCAAGGAAGTCAGCGTAATGCCTTCCACTTCAACGACGTGTGCCAATGCGGTTTCCAGTAGTGTGCGCGCACTGCCTACTATCTGATTCAGGTACTGATGCAGTTTCGCGTCGGCCGGGTTGCGGTTCTCGCATTCGGCGCTGTAAGTCTCAAAACCACCTAACCGCACCAGAAGATCCGCGAGGTGATGTGGGCACTCGCAATTGAGCGAAACCGAAGTCGTGGCGATTTCGGCAAGGGTTTTACTATCAAAGCGACGCGGTGCAGGTGCTCCGACCTGAGGCAATGGTGGGTTGGGCGGTATACCAAGCAACACTTCCAGCTGATTCATATCAAGGGGTGCCTTAACCAAGTAACAGCCCAAGCTACGCAGTTCCTGTTCAATGTGCTTGGGGCTGAAGCCGTACTCCACCACAATAAAGCGCGCCCCTACCTGCTGAGCCAGTGTGCGAATCGCCAACGCCGTGTCAGACTGCAACGTCGGTAATTCGAGAAGCAAGGCGTCTGCCTTTACTTCTCGCAGCGCTTCCAGCGCAAGCGCCATACTTGGACTGGACGCCACGATTTTCAGCGTAGGCAGGTGATGCCGCTCTAATCGCAAAGCGATCCCCTCACCAATGGCGGCTCCTCTCAGTGGCGGATTCGCGCCGGCGATCGCGAAACCCCGGGGAAGCGGCGATTTGGGTGTGGCGTTGTCCAGCATCTCGCGTAGTTGTGCCAAATCCAGCGACGCGATCGAGCCGATGGCGTATCCCGCGTCGACGAGTTGTTTGACTACTTTGAGCCGCGTAACTTCCGCAGGGGAATAAAGGCGTTGGCCCTTTGCGCTTTGACGCGGCCCGACAACCTGATATCGCCTCTCCCAAACACGAAGCGTTTCAACCGGAATACCTGCGAGTCTGGCCGCAGCACCACTGCGGTATGCAGGCGTGACAGCGATAGAAGGGTCATGATTATTCGGCATAACAACCTTATTATTGAACCGTTATTGAACCAATATTATCATTACAGTTCGGAAATATCAAGGATATAAATAAAATAATCGAAATATCTCTGTTCATTTTAAAATATTTACGGTAATATATCGGTTCATTGTGAATAAACAATGAGACAAAATGGGTTCATCGCTGACGTTAGATGGACTGGCTTTGAACCGATTTTACTCTGTAATTCAACCTGACCACTTATAGGAAATACCATGAAAAAATTAATCTCTGCACTGTTTGTTTCGATCTCCATGACCTCGACAGCGTACGCTGCTGATATTGTCGATAC
>VFLF01000310.1 GCA_009885185.1 Nitrosomonadales bacterium
CGCGGGATTGATAGGGCCCCATGCGGACGCGGTAAAGGTTGTCCTTACGTGACACCTGAATTGGTTCACGGTTCCAGTCCAACTCATGGGCCATGCGCGCACGGAAAATTTCGGCGTTCTCCAGGGATCCGAAAGCACCTAATTGCAGATAGAGGCCACCGGCATCCGGGACAACGGGCGAGGCCGCCACTGCAGTCGGTGCGGGAAAGGGTATCGGGACCAACGGCGGCAAAATCGCCACAGGTGGAATGTCCTTATCCTCGCGCGTACCCGGAAAAACGCGTTCGACGATCACTGTCGCGCTGCCGCGGCGTGCGTAATCAAGCTTTGCCGCAGCGGTGTAGGAGAGGTCAATGATCCGGTCTGAATGAAATGGCCCGCGATCATTTACGCGCACCACCACTGATTTTCCATTGGCCGGATTGGTGACGCGCACGTAACACGGCAATGGCAACGTCGGGTGGGCTGCGGTCATGGCGTACATGTCGTAAGTTTCTCCCATGGAGGTTTTTTGCCCATGGAATTTGCGACCGTACCAGGAAGCGACGCCCTGTTGGCGAAACGGCGCGCTCGATACGTTTGGCACGTAAGTTTTGCCGAACACCGTGTAGGTCCGATTGGCGCCCCGATGCAGCGGCTCGCCTTTCGGCACGGCATTGGGGATTGTGTCGAGATTGGGCGGCGGATTTTCACCGGGACCGTCGTCGAGGTAGTACGCACCGGGTCGGGAGGTTGTTGCGGTTGAGGACTTGAGTGCTTCTGCTTTTTTTGGTGTGGTGCCGCAGCCAGTCAACATAACCGCGAGCACGAACAACATTAGGGCCCATCGAGCCGCCAGCAGACGCCGCCAGCAGGCATTTGAGAAACTTGAAATCCCGCACGCGCGGGAATGGCTGGCATGATAAACACTAGCACTGGAGCGTCTCTCAGGCCGAAAATGCGCCAGAATGCGCGCCGAATGGCGATCTACCCCCTTTAATGCGAAGAACCCCGCTGTCACGTCGACACCAACCGCTTATGCGTCGAAATACTCATCAGTATTCCAAAGCCCATAAACATCGACAAAATTGCCGTACCGCCATAGCTTACCAACGGCAGCGGCACACCCACCACCGGCAACACACCAGTGACCATGCCGATGTTGACGAAAGCGTAGGTGAAGAACGTCATCGTGATCGCACCCGCGAGCAAACGCGAGAATGTGGTCGGGGCATTCATTGCGATCATCAGCCCGCGCCCGATGATGATCATGTACAAGGTCAGCAGCAGTAACAGCCCGACCAGTCCAAACTCTTCGCCAAACACCGCAAGAATGAAATCGGTGGATCGCTCGGGGATGAAGTCGAGCTGCGACTGACTGCCATTGAGCCAACCCTTGCCGAAGACGCCGCCGGAACCGATGGCGATCGTTGACTGGATAATGTGATATCCCGCGCCGAGCGGATCGGTGCTCGGATCGATCAGTGTGAGCACGCGGGTGCGCTGATAGTCGTGCAACATGTTCCACGCAAATGGTAACGCCGCGAGGCCGGCCACGCCGGCGGTCACCAGCAGCTTCCAGGAAAGCCCCGCCAGAAAAATCACAAAAAATCCACTTGAGAAAATCAGTACCGATGTACCAAGGTCGGGTTGTCGCATGATCAGTGCAGTCGGAATCACCAGAATCAAACCGGCAATAGCGTAGTCCTTGATGTTGAGGCCTTCTTCTTTGCGATGGAAATACCAGGCCAGTAGCAGCGGTACGCCGATTTTGAGTATTTCAGATGGCTGGACCGTCGCAAACCCCAGGCTCAACCAGCGCCTTGCACCGTTGCGAATTTCGCCAAATAAC
>VFLF01000292.1 GCA_009885185.1 Nitrosomonadales bacterium
TCACTCGCGGTTTACGAACGCGGATTTTTAAGCGCGCCGGAGATTTTTAAAGTCGGCGTGTGGATGACGCTGATTGCTTTTGTGGTGGTGCTGGCGGTGGCGCTGCCGTATTGGGCGGCGGTGGGGGTGCCGTTGTATGTGCGGTAGAGTCGTTCGTCCGGCGAACGGGTGACACAGTACGGGATATACGTAATTACATGTTTTTATTGAATATTTTAGTCACGCATCGACAGGATGCCGAAATTGCGCGGTTTTTTTATGGGCGCCTGGGCAAATAATCGCGCAGCCATCATCCAGTAGAGGACACCGTGAGCATGGCGAATCACGCCACCATTGGTTTATTGAGCGCTGGCGCCATTGAGCCAGGCCTCGTCGCGGCGGTCGATGCGTATAACGCACGCGGCGCCGCGCAGGCTCATATCACTTGGGCCACCACGCCGGCCATACGCACGCACGTCGCAAGCGGCGAGGTTTTCGACATCGTGATTGCAGCCGATACGGCGGTGGATGAGTTCTCGCTGCAACACAAGGTCGCAGGCCAAAGGCGCGTGCCGATGGGGCGCGTGGGCATCGCCGTATTCGCGCGCAACGATGTGCTTGTGCCCGACGTGTCGAGCGTGGCGGCGCTGAAACAAGCCGTGCTGCAAGCCGAGTCCGTGGTGTTCAACCGCGCGTCCAGCGGGCTCTACGTCGAAAGCCTGATGAAAAAATTGGGCTTGTATGAGCAGATACAGAAAAAAACCCAGCGCTTCGACAACGGCCCCACGATGATGGCGCACCTGATGAACGGCAAGGGCAACGAGATCGCATTCGGCGCCATCATCGAAATCCTCATGTTCCGCGACCATGGACTGAAGCTCGCCGCGCCGCTGCCGGAGGCCGTGCAACACTGGACGGCCTACGCGGCCGCGCCGATGATCGCGGCGCCGAATGCGGCAGGCGCGGACTCGTTCCTGGCGTATCTGGCGTCCGCGCCCGTGAAAGCCTTGTTCGCCGTGCACGGTATTGAATGACGACGCCGAAAATAATGCACCACGCTCGCGCGAACCCGTGTAGCGCGGCATTCCTGCGGGAACCTTCAAAACCTGGCATCAAGCGCAAGCACATGCACACCAACACCGTCATTCTGGCGGAAGCCAGAATCCAGTAAGTAACGTGATGCGAAGCATCTTTATTTTTGATCCTTCGGATCGGTTTTACGCACTGGATTCCGGCCTCCGCCGGAATGACGGCCTGGAAGTTATTCGGTTATGAATCGCAACCAACGTGCTTCACCACGGCAAATAGGGAGACCACTATGCCATTCCTGAAATCACACACCGAAAAATCCGGCCCCGGCGACGTATTTCAAGCGTACCCGGAAATTTACCGCCACTGGGCCGAGATGGGGCAACAACTGATCAACGGGCCGTCGCCGCTCACGCCTGGCGAGCGCGAGATGATTCAGGGATTCGTGGCCGGGCTGATTAACTGCCAGTACGCTTACGTCGCGCACAGCGCGGCGGCCGTCGCACGCGGCATCGAGCCGGGCGTGGTGGAAAAACTGGTTGCGGATGTGGCCAGCGCGCCGGTGAGTGCCAAGTTAAAACCGTTGCTGGCCTTGGTAAAAAAGCTGGCGCTGGAACCCACGCAGGTATCACAAAGCGACGCCGATGCCGTGTTTGCCGCCGGCTGGGACGAGCAGGCCTACCACAGCGCCGTTGCCGTCACCGCGCGCATGACGTTCATGTCCAAGATCATTCACGGTCACGGTTTTATACCGATGAGCCCCGAACGCGCCAAGGTAAACGCCGAACATCGGGCGAAGGCGGGGTATGTGGGGCTTTATCCGCAGCTTGGGAAGAGGTGAGCCGTAGAATTCTAAAGCGTACCTTTCAGTTCCATGGACAACAAGCAGTGCGACAGCGGCTTGACAGATGGTGTCAATAATGGAACCATTATAATGTGCCGTCTGTCGAAAAAATTATTCAGCAAATGCGCGATCAGCCCGCCGCTGTTCGCTTTGCCGATTTAAAAAAAGTTTGCGATGCCTATTTCGGCAAGCCCCGGCAAACGGGATCGAGCCACGTTATCTACAAGACACGGTGGCCCGGTGATCCGCGCGTCAATATTCAAAACGCCAAAGGCAAAGCCAAGCCGTATCAGGTACGGCAGATCCTGTGGGCCATCGAACAACTTCAGCAATTAGCGCCATCGGGAAAGGATAAATCATGAGCGTCGATCATTACACATACCGGGTAACCTGGTCTCGCGAGGACGGCGAGCACGTAGGACTGTGCGCCGAGTTCCCCTCTTTAAGCTGGCTCGCGCCTACACCCGAAGCAGCACTCGCCGGTATCCGCAAAACGGTAGCCGGCGTTGTGGCCGACATGAAGCGCAGTCGTGAGGACATTCCCGTGCCGCTGGCGGAAAAAGCGTATAGCGGGCAATTCAAAGTCCGCATCCCGCCGCAGGTGCATCGCGCGCTGGCCATGCAGGCAGCGGAAGAAGGCGTCAGCCTCAATCGCCTGGCCAGTGCAAAGCTGTCGACGACGCGCTGACAATGAAATCAAACGTAATAATGAAAGGTCATTCTCTTTTTTAACTCCGAGGAACATCGCATGATTACCGACGCACAAGTACACATCTGGAACGCCGCCACGCCGCAAGAACCCTGGGACCCGAAAGCGCAATCGCACTTGCCGGACCCCATGCCCGCCGAGCGCATGCTGAAGCTGATGGACGAAGCCGGCATAGACCGCGCGCTCATCGCCCCGGCGGGTGTTGCGCCCGACCGCGACCCCTCGTGCGCGCAAGCCGCGGCGGCCAA
>VFLF01000934.1 GCA_009885185.1 Nitrosomonadales bacterium
AAATAACGTAAGTATTTGTTTTAAACATTTTTTATTACGATTGATCCAACGCCGCCCGGAAGTCACCGATTAAATCGTCCTGATCCTCGATACCTATCGATAGCCGGATCAACGATTCCGCAATGCCCATCTCGGCGCGCCGCGCTGCGCCCATTTCCCAATAAATCGTCTGCGCAATCGGTATCGCCAGCGTGCGATTGTCACCGAGATGGCTGGATGAAATCACCAGTTCCAGCCGGTTGAGAAAATCAAAGCAGTCGATGCCCTCCGCAAGCTCGATGCTCATGAGCGCGCCGTAACACTTGAACAACTCACCCGCCAGCTTGTGCTGCGGATGATCCGCCAGGCCGGGGTAATACACTTTCGTCACCTTGGGATGCGCGGCGAGAAACCGCGCCAGCGCCAGCGCGTTGCCGGACGAGCGCTCCATGCGCAACGCCAGCGTTTCCGCGCCGGTGGCGAGCCGGTGCGCAGGTTCGGCTGCCAGCGTGGCGCCAACGTCGCGCAAACCCTTTTTGCGGATTTGCTGGATGCCCCACAGCGCCGGTTTGGCATTCTTGTAGTTGTCGTAGATGTTCGAAAATTTCGTCCAGTCATACAGGCCGGTGTCAGTGACCGAGCCGCCCAGCGCATTGCCGTGCCCGCCGATGTATTTGGTCAGCGAGTTAATCACCAGCGACGCCTTGTCGCGCTTCGGGCGATACAGATACGGCGAAGTCATGGTGTTATCCACGACGTAAATCAAATTATGCTTCGCGCACAGCTCGCCGATGCGCGTGAGGTCGGCGACCTGGGTGCGCGGATTGGCGATGGTTTCGACAAACACCATGCGCGTATTGGGCTTGATCGCGCGCGCGACATTCTCCACGTCGGTCGGATCAACGAAACTGATGTTGCAGCCCCAAGTGTTAAACGTGCCGAACAGGCTGTTGGTGTTGCCGAACAAAAACGAACTCGACACCACATGATCGCCCGCGCGCAGCAACGCGACACAGGTGGACGCAATCGCCGCCATGCCGGTGGCAAAGCACGCAGTGGCGATGCCGTCTTCCATCTTGCTCACCTTGGATTCCAGCGCGGCGGTGGTCGGATTGCCCTGGCGGCCATAAGCATAGCCGGCGGCCTCGCCCTTGAATACCCGCGCCAATTCGCGCGAGTCGGCGTAACCGAACGCCACCGCAGCGTGCATCGGCTTATGCACCGAATTGTGCTCGATGGGCGCTTCCAGATCGGAATGCAGAATTTTTGTGGTAAAGCCGTTGCTCATGTTGTCACCCCATAAAAACAAAAAACCCGGTTCGCTTGCGCTGCACCGGGTTTGAGTCCTCACTGCCTTCTTCGCAGTTGTTTTCTCTTTAGCCGGATTTATTACGCGCCCGCAAGCTGATGTCAAATCGGCGCGATGAAACAGCGTTAAAGTTACCCGCCCCCGGTACGTTTGTCAATGCGAGGTTCCCGCGATGGTCACGTAAAGGCAAAATCCACCTCCGGCGCCAGCCCGCTGACGATGCGTGCGACGGACTTCCCGGAGCCGCAGGCATGCGTCCAGCCCAGCGTGCCATGGCCGGTGTTGAGATACAAATTCGGCAACCGTGTCTTGCCGATCAGCGGCACGTTGCTCGGCGTGGCGGGGCGCAGTCCGGTCCAGAACTGCGCCTCCCGGCTGTCGCCCGCACCTGGAAACACGTCCTCGACGCGCTTCACAATAGCCTCGCAACGCACGCGATTCAGATCACGGTCATAGCCGTTGAATTCCGCCGTGCCGGCGATGCGCAGGCGGTTGCCCAGACGCGAATACACCAGCTTGAATTCATCGTCAGTCAGCGACACCTGGTTGGCCTTGCTTTCGTCCATCACCGGCAGGGTCACCGAATACCCCTTGGCGGGATAAATCGGCAGGCGTATGCCCAGGGGTGCCGCGAACAGCGGACTAACCGAACCGAGGGCCAGTACGTAAGCATCGCCTCGTATG
>VFLF01000816.1 GCA_009885185.1 Nitrosomonadales bacterium
CGGTAAAGAAGATGTGCCGCAACTGCAAAATTGTAAAGCGCAAACGCGTTGTGCGAGTGATTTGCAAGGATCCGCGCCATAAACAGCGCCAGGGTTGATTGTTTTTTAAAAACATATATTTATCTTAGTGCTCAGTTTAGTGGAGTGATCGCATGGCCCGTATTGGTGGTGTAAATATTCCGAATCATCAGCACGCTGAAATCGCATTAACTGCGATTTATGGCGTCGGCCGCAGCCGCGCGCGCAAGATTTGCGTGGGCGCGGGTGTGGAATCCACGCGCAAGATGAAGGATTTGTCTGATTCGGAAATGGATAAATTGCGCGAGCAGGTGGCGAAATTCGCAACCGAGGGCGACCTGCGCCGCGAGGTGTCGATGAACATCAAGCGCCTGATGGATCTGGGTACTTGGCGCGGCAAGCGGCATCGCGCCGGCTTGCCGGTTCGCGGGCAGCGCACACGCACCAACGCACGCACGCGCAAGGGGCCGCGCAAGGCAGCGGTCAAGTTGCAAAAAGGCACGACGGTTTAAAGGCGCCACGGTTTAGTCGGGAACGGTCTACGTTATCAGAGGTAGCGATTCATTATGGCAAAAGCAAGCACGCGAGTGCGCAAGAAGGTTAAGAAGAATGTCGCCGAGGGCATTGCCCACGTACACGCGTCATTCAACAATACGATCGTGACGATTACCGACCGGCAAGGCAACGCGCTGGCGTGGGCGACGTCCGGCAGCAACGGCTTCAAGGGATCGCGCAAATCCACGCCGTTTGCCGCGCAGATCGCCGCGGAGCAGTGCGGCAAGCTCGCGGTGGAATGCGGCGTAAAAAATTTGGAAGTTCGTATCAAGGGCCCCGGCCCGGGTCGCGAATCCGCGGTGCGGGCGCTGAATGCCGTGGGTTTTAAAATAACCAGTATTTCGGATGTGACGCCGGTGCCGCATAACGGCTGCCGTCCTCCGAAAAAGAGACGAGTCTAAGGAGATCCCACCGTGGCAAGGAATCTCGATGCGAAGTGCAGGCAGTGCCGCCGTGAGGGCGAAAAGCTGTTCCTCAAAGGCGAAAAGTGTTTTACTGACAAATGCGCCATTGAGCGGCGCAATTATCCGCCCGGCCAGCATGGCCAGAAACAGTCTCGCCTGTCGGGCTATGGCGTGCAGCTGCGCGAGAAGCAGAAAATCCGCCGTATTTACGGCATGCTGGAACGCCAGTTTCGGCTGTTTTATGCAAAGGCATCCGCCAGCAAGGGCGTTACCGGCGAAGCGCTGCTGCAGTTGCTGGAAAGCCGTCTGGATACCGTG
Source organism: Nitrosomonadales bacterium (assembly GCA_009885185.1). Next base: position 1,296 of record VFLF01000816.1, read on the forward strand.
GCATTCCGCATGGGTTTTGGCGCGTCGCGCACCGAGGCACGGCAGATCGTTCGGCATAACTCCATCCTGGTGAACGGCAAGCGCGTCAATATTCCCTCGTTCCAGTGCAAACCCGGCGACGTGATCGAAGTGGCCGAGGCGTCCAAGGCGCAACTGCGCATCAAGGGCGCCGCCGAGGCCGCCGAGTCACGCGGTCGCGCGGAATGGGTGGAAGTCGATATCAAGGCATTGAAAGGCACGTTCAAGGCGCGTCCGCAGCGCTCGGAACTGCCGTCCAGCATCAACGAGTCGCTCGTGGTCGAGCTTTACTCCAAGTAACCACGTAGCAGCGAATTTAGCGAAATTAGCGAAGGGGCGCCCCAACTATGTCCAGCACTGCACTTCTGAGGCCGCGTATCATCGACGTTCAGAACCTTTCGACGCACCACGCGCGGCTCACCATGGAGCCATTCGAGCGCGGCTACGGCCACACGCTCGGCAATGCGCTGCGCCGCACGCTGCTGTCGTCCATGCCGGGTTATGCCGCGACGGAGGTCAGCATTTCCGGCGTATTGCACGAGTACTCTACGATAGACGGCGTGCAGGAAGATGTGGTCGACATCCTGCTCAATCTCAAGGGCGTGGTGTTGAAGCTGCATAACCGCGATGAAGCCACGTTGATACTCAAGAAGTCCGGCGAAGGCGTGGTGACCGCCGCAGACATCGAGCAAATGCACGACGTTGAAATCATCAACCCGGATCACGTGATCGCACGCTTGGCCGCAGGCGGCAAGCTTGAATTGCAGATCAAGGTGGAGAAGGGCCGCGGTTACATCGCTGCCACCAGCCGCAAGGCGGTCGAGGAAGAAGGCCGCACCGTCGGCAACATCCTGCTCGACGCCTCGTTCAGCCCGGTGCGGCGCGTGAGCTACTCGGTGGAATCGGCGCGTGTGGAACAGCGTACTGACCTCGACAAGCTCATCATGGATATCGAGACCAACGGCGCCATCGATCCCGAAGAAGCCGTGCGTTACGCGGCGCGCATCATGGTCGAGCAGTTGTCGGTATTTGCCGATTTGACCGGCACGCCGGCGCTGATCGAGGAAAAACGCGCAACGCAGGTCGATCCGGTGCTGCTGCGCCCGGTGGACGATCTCGAGCTCACCGTGCGTTCGGCCAACTGCCTCAAGGCCGAAAACATTTATTACATCGGCGACCTGATCCAGCGTTCAGAAACCGAATTGCTGAAAACGCCCAATCTCGGTCGCAAGTCGCTTAACGAAATCAAGGAAGTACTGGCTTCACGCGGCCTGACGTTAGGCATGAAGCTGGAGAACTGGCCGCCCGCGGGCCTGGAAAAAGTCTGAGCGATAGGATCGAAAACTCGCTCGCTACGCTCGCGTAGGAATGGTACGAACATCAAGGAATTATCATGCGTCACGGTCACGGATTACGAAAGCTCAACCGCACCAGCAGCCATCGCTTGGCAATGCTGCGCAACATGGCGAACTCGTTGCTCAAGCACGAGGCGATCAAGACCACGTTGCCCAAGGCCAAGGAATTGCGCCGCGTGGTCGAGCCCATTATCACGCTCGGAAAATCGCCGTCGCTCGCCAATCGTCGCCTGGCGTTCAATCGCCTGCGGGACCGCGACAACGTGGTGAAGCTGTTCGCGGAAATCGGTCCGCGTTACGCCAAGCGCAATGGCGGTTATCTGCGCATACTGAAATTCGGATTCCGCAAGGGCGACAATGCGCCGATGGCGTTTGTGGAACTGGTGGATCGTCCGGAACCCGTTGTGCAAGTCGAACCAAGCAAGACGGAAGCGGCGACGGCGTAGAGTCCGAAGAGGAGTCATAGCGCCGCACCACAGTTCTCCTTTCAAGAGAGCCGGCTGATACACCCCAGTGGCCAAGTGCCACGGTGCTTATCCGCCGGCTTTTTTGTTGCTTCAGGTTCGCTGTGGGGTTAATTCGTAATTATTTGTTTTTAAATGATATTTTATAAAATCAGGATCACGCGAAAATCATTGACGTTGGTGCGCGTGGGGCCCGTGACCACCAGATCATCAAGCGCGTGAAAAAAGCCGTA
>VFLF01000518.1 GCA_009885185.1 Nitrosomonadales bacterium
GGCTGACCGAATTTCTCGGCGAGCCGGGCGCCGATTAAGCGAGAGGCAAAATCAGTGCCGCCGCCGGGCGCGACACCGACGAGAAAGCGGATGGGCTTGGCAGGGTAAGCCGCAGACTGTGCCATGGCCGCGCCGGGGATTGTGATCACGCTCAAACCGGCAAGCACGCAAAACAGGATGTTGATTTTCATCGGCGCCTCATACGATAGTGGGCGCAGTATAGCGAAACGCCATTGCACCATCGCGCTATTGCGCCTTGATACCGGCGAATTGCGCGACCTTGGCGTTTTGCGTTAGCTCGCGCCGGATGAACGCGGCAAACTGTTCGGGTTTGTTGGTCTGCGCCTCCAGACCTTGCCGCATGTAGACTTCCTTCATCTCGGGCGTGTTGACGATTTTGACGATTGCGGCGTTCAGGCGTGCAACGATGTCTTTGGGTGTTGCCGCTGGCGCGAGCACGCCATTCCAGCCCGCACGCTCATAGCCCTCGAGGCCGGATTCGCCCAGCTTGGGGATGGCGGGCAATTGCGGTGCGCGCCGCGCGCTGCTGACGGCAAGCGCCTTTAAGCGGTTGGTGGCGATGAACGGCAGCGCGTCGGTGACGCTGGGAAAGCCGATATCCAGTTCGCCCGACACCACGGCGGTCGTTGCCTCCGGCGGCCCCTTGAACGGAACGTGCAGCATTTGCACCTGCGCCATCATCTTGAACAGTTCCGCGGCGAAGTGCGCGGAGCTGCCGACGCCGGGTGAGCTGAAGGTGAGTTTGCCGGGCTGCGCACGCGCCAATGCAATCAAATCCTTGACCTCGCGTACCGGCACCGAGGGATGCACACTCAGCGCGAAAGATGTGATTACCACCAGCGACACGGGTGCGAAATCGCGCTCGACACCGTACGGCAGCTTGGGGCGCAACGCCGGCAGGATGGCGGTGGAGCCTGCTGTGTACAACAACGTGTTGCCGTCGGCGGGCGCGCGCGCTACGGCCTCGTCAGCGATGGCGCCGCCGGCGCCGGGCCGGTTTTCCACAATAAAGTTTTGACCGAAACTCTCGGACAGTTTTTGTGCAAGCATGCGCGCCGACACATCGCCCGCACCGCCGGCGGTGTAGCCAAAGAGCAGACGCACCGGCTTTGCCGGGTAAGCCGATGGCGTGGCGGTTTGCGCCATGGCGTTTGCCATCCACGCGCAGAGCCATCCGTTAAAGCACATCAAAACGGCGAGAAACATGCGCGGCTTGATCGCGGATGAAAGCTTCATGATGTCGACTCCCGGCGGTGTATCGTTTAATGCTATTTCAAAACATACCCTTGAATAACAGATGCAGTCCGATCAGCAGCAGTCCGCCAAAAAACACGCGCCGGAACACGGCCTCGCTCAGCTTACCCCGGAGTTTTTGTCCTGCTGCCATGCCCAGCAACGCCGCCAGCAGCGGCATCGCCATGCCCCAGCCGATGCTGGTTGCGTTCCATGTCAGTGATCCATCCCACGCGAGACGAAGTGACAGTGCGATGGTGGACACGGTAAACGACAGTCCCAGCGCCTGCACCAGTTCGTCCTTGGATAAGCCCAGTCCTTGCAGATAGGGCGCGGCAGGTACCGCAAACACGCCGGTGGCGGCGGTGATTACGCCGGTGACGAGACCCACGGCGGGTGACGCCCAGCGTTGCGCACTGTTCGACACGGCGAGCCGTATCGATGCCAGCCCGAACGCGGCGTAAACCACCAGCGCCGCGCCCAGCCCGGCGGAGGCGACGCGCACATCCAGCGTGGCCAGACTGAAGGGCGCCCACAGCGTGCCGATCACCACCGCGACTTGCATCGGCCACAGCCGCCGCAGCAGTGACCGCAGCGCGCCGCCGTCGAGCATTTGCTGCACGTTGGTCACCAGTGACGGCACGATCAGCAGCGTCGCGGCTTGCGCGGGCGGCATGAACACGCCGAGCAACCCCATGGCGATGGTGGGCAACCCGAGACCGATGACGCCTTTGATCAGGCCTGCCAGCACAAAGGTGACGGCGATGCCGGCAAGAACAACTGGATCCATGTTACTCATGATCCCTGCGCAAGGACTCCCTGTGTAGTTGATATGCGATACTTAGTTGTACTGTGTTATATATTTATTCGAGTGCATCTGTATGCTCTATAGCAGCACGGGCATATTGACAGACTGCGAGCGATGGCGCGGGACAGCTTGTGTCGCACGGTGGCGATAGACCACGGCACATGCCGCTGCATCGGGGCCAGCC
>VFLF01000296.1 GCA_009885185.1 Nitrosomonadales bacterium
CACCGGCGAAACCGGAGAACCCGCCCATCGGCACCACCACCGCGGCATAGATAAACAAACCGATCACGATGGACGGCGCGGAAAGCAGGATGTCGTTGATGAATCGGGTGAGGTGGCCAAGGACGGTGTGCCGCCCATACTCCGCCAGATAAACCCCGGCGAGGATGCCGATGGGCGTGCCGATCAAGGTGGCGAGGCCCACCATCACCACACTGCCGAAGATGGCGTTGGCCAAGCCGCCCGCGCTGCCGGGTGGAGGCGTCATTTCTGTAAACACCGCAACCGACAGCCCCGACACGCCCAACTGCAATATCGTCACCAATATCCACGCCAGCCAGAACAACCCGAAAGTCATGGCGGCCAGTGACAGCGTGAGCGCGACTTTATTGATCAGCTTGCGTTTTGCGTGAAGTCCCATGTCTGCGTGGCCCGGCTTTATGTTTTTTGACCTTCCCGACGCGTCAACCGCATCAGGAGCACTTTGGAAAACGACAACACCACGAACGTAATCACGAACAGGATCAGCCCCAGCTCGATCAGCGCCGCAGAGTGCAATCCCTGTTCGGCCTCGGAAAACTCGTTGGCGAGCGCCGAGGTAATGCTGTTGCCGGGCGAGAACAGTGAAGCGTTGTTCAGAAAATTGGTATTGCCGATGACAAACGTCACCGCCATGGTCTCGCCCAGCGCGCGGCCCAGCCCGAGAATAATGCCGCCAATCACGCCGGCCTTGGTGTAGGGCAACACCACGTTCCACACCACCTCCCACGTGGTCGCGCCGACGGCGTAAGCGGACTCTTTTATCATCTGCGGCGTGATTTCGAATACGTCGCGCATCACCGCCGCAATAAACGGAATGATCATCACCGCCAAAATAATGCCCGCCGACAGCAGGCCGACGCCGATAGTCGGGCCTGCAAACAGCTTGCCGAGGAGGGGAACGTGCCCCAGCGTCGCCGCCAGCGCCGGCTGGATATACTGGCCAAAGATCGGCGCGAACACCAGCAGTCCCCACATGCCGTAAACAATGCTTGGTATTGCCGCCAGCAATTCGATGGCGGTACCCAGCGGACGGCGCAACCACGGCGGCGACAGTTCGGTCAGAAATATCGCAATGCCGAAGGACACCGGCACCGCGATAATCAGCGCGATGGCGGAGGTCACCAGCGTGCCGTAAATCGGGATCAGCGCGCCGAATTTCTGCGCGGGTGGATTCCACTCTGGCGTCCAGATGAAGGGCAGGCCGAATTTCTGGATCGACGGCCAAGCGCCATAGACCAGCGACACAATAATGCCGGCAAGCGACGCCAGCGCGAGTAGCGCAAAGGTGCGCGTCAGGTTGGCGAATATAAAATCGCCCAGGCGCGACGGTTTTTTGCGTACCACGCTATCTTTGCGATCCATGCTCATGTCCGAGGGCGCCTCCACCGAGAGGGCGGCGTTAGAATCTCTAAGTGTCATGGGTGCGGCTCAAAAAGACAAGGGGCCGGCCACACCGGCCGGCCCCGCGCATAGCTTCAGGGTACATTCGTACAGTGTATTTATTTTGTCGTCCACAACACCTTGCCGGACGCATCCTTGACCTGCGTGGCCCACGCGCCGCGGATCTGTTTGATCAGCGCATCCGGCAGGGGAACGTAGTCCAGGTCGGCGGCCATCTTTGCGCCGTTGGCTAAGGACCAGTCAAAAAATTTCATCACTTCGACGCCCTGTTGCGGCTTGGCCTGCGCAGTGTGCAGCAGAATAAAGGTGGCGCCGGTAATCGGCCAGCTCGCCTTGCCGGGTTGTTCGGTCAGGATGGCGCCGAACGCGGCCTTGCTCCAATCCGCGCCCGCGGCAGCCGCTTTGAAGGTGTCGTCATCGGGGGCGACAAACTGCCCGTCCAGGTTTCTCAGCAGCGTGTGCGCCAGTTTGTTTTGCTTGGCGTAGGCGTATTCCACGTACCCGATCGCGCCGGGCAGACGCTGCACGAATGCGGCCACGCCTTCGTTGCCCTTGCCACCCATGCCGGTGGGCCATTGCACCGCCGTACCTTCGCCGACTTTCGCTTTCCACTCGGGGTTTACCTTGGACAGGTAGTTGGTGAAAATGAACGTAGTGCCCGATCCATCGGCGCGGCGCACCACGGCGATGTTACCGGCGGGCAATTTCAGCGTGGGATTTAACGCGACAATCGCCTTGTCATTCCATTGCGTTATTTTTCCCATGAAGATGTCGCCAAGCACTTGGCCTGTCAAACGCATGTCACCCGGCTTGACGCCGGCCACGTTGACCACCGGTACCACGCCGCCGATCACCGCCGGAAACTGCATGAGACCGTCTTTTGCCAGTTGCTCGGTCGTCAACGGCGCATCGGTCGCGCCGAAATCCACGGTCTTGGCGGTAATTTGCCGGATACCGCCGCTGGACCCGATCGACTGATAATTCATTTTCACACCGGTGGCTTTTTGGTAAGCCTCGGCCCACTTTGAGTACACCGGCGCCGGAAACGTTGCGCCCGCGCCGGTGATTTCCTGCGCGAAGACCGTGCCCGTGGTGGTTAGCGCAATGGCAACGGCAAAAGATTTGAGTCGGCTCAGGGTATTAAGCATCGCGTATTCCTTTATTGCTCATGGCGTTGGTCGGTGATTGATTATCAACTGGGCGCGAGTTTATGACACGAATGTGACAGCCACATGACACTGGCTGTGGATAAATCTAATTGATATAACCTTTTGTTTTTAAACGTTTATTTATTTATTGCGGCACGTTATAATCCCACCTCCCACATGATAGGAAGGTCCGCCACCATGGATATCACCCCGCCGTACGGTTATCAGGAAGTTGTGCCGCTGACCAAAGAGCATCGCGTGGTGCTGCCGGCGGAAGGCAAGCTGCCGCCGGTATTTCGCGGCATGATGGTGATTCCACTTTCGTATACCGAGTTCAGCCTCGCGTGTCACGACTACCCGGTGGTGTTCGTCAGCGGCGATCAGGGCAAGACAGCCGTGGCGATGGCGGTGGTGGGTCTGGAACAGCAGCACAACCTGTTCGTCACGCCCGATCTCACCTGGGATGGTAACGTGTATGTGCCGGCCTACGTGCGGCGTTACCCGTTTTGCATGACGCGCGTGAACGTCAGCGGCGCCGAGCAGCCGGAGCGCATTGTCTGCGTCGAAAAACGCGCCGTCAGCGCCAAGGGTGACGCCTTGCATGACGCCAAGGGCGAGCCGCTGCCGGTGTGGGAAAACATGCGCAAACTGTTGTTTGAATTCGAAGCCGACCTCGCGCGCACCGAGGCGATGTGCAAAATCATCATCGACCTCGGCCTGCTGGAACCGTTCAATATGCAGGCCAAGCCCAACGAGGGCGAGCCGTTTACGCTGTCCGGCATGCATCGCGTGATCGAACAAAAGCTCAACGAGCTTTCCGCCGACAAGCTGAAGGAGCTGGTGCAAAACGGTGTGCTGCCGCGCATGTATGCGCACCTGATGTCGATGTCGAATTTCAACCGGCTGCTGGCGCGGCGCGCAAGTCAGCCCGCGGCTTCGGGCAAGGCTGGCGCCAAAGCCTGATCCCCAGCGTCTATCGCGGCGCGCCGTCCGTGATCGGCGATTGCAGTATCAGCACATTGCGTCCGTCGCGACGCTGGTATTCAAACCGCGCCATGCTGCTGCGTATCAACTGCACGCCCAAACCGCCGATGGCGGCGGTTTCCAGTGATTCCGGTAGCGCGGGATCCGGCACGTCCAGCGGATTAAACGCTGCACCATCATCCTCAATTTCCAGCACGGCATTGCCGTTCGCGGCGGCAAAGCGCAAGGTAATTTCTCCGCGGACGTCTGCCGCATAGCCGTAGCTGATGGTATTGGTGACCGCCTCGTTCGCCGCCAGATCGAAGCGATAACACAAGGTGTCCGACAAGCCGAGCGCCTTGCAGGTCGCGGCAACCCAAAGCGACATCTGGCTTAGCGAATCCAGCTTGTTTTCGATGCGCAATGGCGCTGACATGCTGCGTCCTTCAGGAGGCCGTCACGCTCGCGCGCGCGGCGTCAAGATCGTCGAACACCGGCAGTATGCGGGTGATGCCGGCGGTTTCCAGCGCTTCGGCGACGAGCTTGATCGGCTTCCACAATACCAGCTTTCCGCCGCGCGCCTGCGCGCCCTTGGCGGACACCAGCAGCGTGCGGATGCCGATGGACGCAAAAAAATCCACCGCAGACATATCCACGATATAGGCGCCCTGCTTCACCGTGGTAAGGGCGGTAAACTTGAGGTCAATCTGCTGCGCGCCGCTCATATCCATGCGTCCGCGCAGCCGGATCAGGGTAATTCCGCCCTCCATTGCTTCCGTTTCGAGTTCCATCGCGCCACCTCCCGTAAAGCAGCGCAGTCTATGACAGATTTGTTACAGTATTGCGACAAACCAGTGTCGCAAAATGCCGTGATGCCGTGGTGTAGTACGCTGCGGCTGGAACCAAGGGAATAACATGAATGATCCGAAAGCCGGGCCTGTCGCGGCGCCACAAGAACTCGCCACACGCATCCGCGCCAACATCGAGCGCGTGATGTCCGGGCAAACACACACCGTCAACAAGGTGCTGGCGGCGTTTCTCGCCGGCGGGCATGTGCTGCTGGAAGACAACCCCGGCACCGGCAAGACCACGCTGGCCAAGGCGCTGGCTAAAAGCGTGGGCGTGGAATTTCACCGCGCGCAGTTCACGCCGGACCTGCTGCCTTCCGACATTCTGGGCGTATCGGTGTTCAATCCGCGCGAGCAGGA
>VFLF01000093.1 GCA_009885185.1 Nitrosomonadales bacterium
CATGACCGGAAACTTCGGAAAGTGGCCATTGAAAAATGGCTCGTTGATAGTGACATTCTTCAGTGCGCGCACCTCCTTGCCCGGCTCATAAGACAACACCCTGTCGATCAAAAGAAAGGGATAACGGTGCGGCAAGTACTCCAGCACCTTGTGGATGTTCATGCTGTTCACGACGGTTTCCTTTCCATGGCGGCGATGCGTTTTTCGAGCTGCTTCACCGTTTTTACCAGTGCGTCCAGGTGCCGTATCTGGGCGGCATTGCGGCGCCATGTGTTATTGGCTTCAAAGGGATATCCGCCGCTGTAGGTGCCGGGTTCGGATATGGTTTTGGTCACTAGCGTCTTGGCCGAAATTTCGACATCATCCGCAATCGAAAGATGGCCGGCAATACCGACTGCGCCCGCGATGCGGCAGCGGCGCCCGATACGCACGCTGCCCGCGATACCCGTGCAGGCCGCTATCGCGGTATGCGCCCCGATATGCACGTTGTGCGCGATCTGAATCAGATTGTCGAGCTTGACGCCTTCCTCGATGATGGTATCGTCAATCGCGCCCCGGTCGATGGTGGTATTGGCACCGACTTCGACATCGTCGCCCACGACAACACGCCCTATCTGGGGCACTTTGACCCAACGGCCATCCTCGGGTGCGATGCCAAAACCATCGGCGCCTATCACCGCGCCCGAATGCAGAATACATCGCGCACCGACCATACAATCGTGATAAATCGTCACGTTGGCGGCAAGGCGTGTTTTGTTTCCAATGATGGCCCCGGTTCCGAGGTAGCACTGCGCGCCAACTACGGCGTCATCACCGATCCTGACGTCCTCGGCAATCACGGCGTTCGCCCCCACGCTGACGCGCGCGCCCAACACGGCGCTTGCGGACACCACTGCGCTGGAATGCACGCCGACGGCAGCGGGCGCTGGCGGATTCAGCAGCGCCGACACTCGGGCAAAATAGGCATAAGGGTTGTCGCACACGATACGCGGCAGCGATGTGGCATTGCGGTGCGCCGCCGACAGGATGACGGCGCTGGCCTTCGTTTGCGGCAATTGAGAAAGGAAGCGCGCGCCTGTCAGAAACGTAATCGCTTGTTCACCCGCGTTTTCCAGCGTACCCACCTTCCGCACCCTGACCTCGGCATTGCCTTCGACCTCGCCGCCCAATGCCTTGATCAATTCAAGCAGGCTGTACTCGTTGAGACGGTTGCTGGTCATGGCACGATGAAGCGGCGGGCTGCGGGGCCGCAAGGCTGCCCGCGTTTATTTGCTGTCGGCCAGCGCCTTCAGCACTCGATCCGTAATATCAACGCGCGGGCTGCGGTATACCGCTTCTTGAAGGATCAGGTCGTATTTTTCCGATTCAGCGATCTGCCGGATGATCTTGTTTGCTCGCTCCAGCAGGCCCGCGAGCTCCTGATTGCGACGCAAATTGAGATCTTCGGTGTATTCGCGCTGTCTGCGCTGCAATTCAACGATTTGCCGCGACAGATCCTGTTCGCGCTTGCGCCGGTCGTTTTCGCTCAAGGTAAGCGCGTCTTTTTCCAATTGCGTTTGTGCCGCTTTAACCTGCCCTTCAAGACGCTGCAGTTCCTGCATACGTGGCTGAAATTCTTTTTCCAGGCGTTTGCTGGCTAGATCGGCTGGCGCAGATTCACGGTTTACCCGCTCGGCATCGATGAATCCAATCTTCATATCGGCGGCATTCGTCCCCGCAACCGGCATCAGTCCGGCGGCCACAACTACTGCCGCGCAAACGCTCTTGCTCCAACTCATCGCATTCATCCTCTGCTCAACCTTCACTAAAACGCGCCGCCAAACGTGAACTGGAAAACCTGCCTGCGATCCCCAAGCTTGTTCGTCAGCGGCGCCGCCATGCTGATCTTCAAGGGGCCGAACGGCGAGACCCACGCGACAGACAACCCTGTTGAATAACGGAATTCGTCAAACGCGAATTTATCGTCCGTCACCATGCCGGCGTCAAAAAACGCGCTCAGCCTGACCGACCGGTCGTTGGTCAGACCCGGAAACGGAAACAGGAATTCCGCGTTGCCCAGCAACTTGCGATTGCCACCGCGAGGATCGCCATTGCCGTCTCGCGGGGCGACTGTGTTCAGCTTGTAACCCCGCACCGAATTGACGCCGCCCGCAAAGAAGTTCTTCGTGAAGGGCAGCGGTTTGCCGCTAAAACCATCGCCGTAGCCGATCTCGCCATTCAGCATAAACGTGTAATCACGCGTCAGCGGGAAATATCGCTGATACTGATAGGATGAGCGGTGAAACCGCAGCGTTCCGCCTGGTAAGCCGACTTCCGTGTACGCGCGGTGCAGTGAACCTTGTGTGGGGTAGATCAAGGAATCCCTGGTGTCCCGCCCCCAGCCGACACTGGCAACCAGCGCGCGGTTGTCCGAGCCGAAGGTATTGACGTAATCCGTGTAGTACAGCGGGCTGCCCGCAAACGTGGTGATGCTGGTGTTCTCTATGGAGAGGCCATAGTTAATGTTGTCGGACTCGGTAATCGGCACGCCGAAACGAACGCCCGCACCAGTGGTTTTGGTCTCGTACAGGCCCAACCCGCTGCTCGCCGCATCCACCTTCCGGTGGTAAAGATCGTAACCGATGCTGATGCCATCCACTGTAAAGTAAGGGTCGGTATACGACAACGAATACAGGGTGTTGATCTTGCCGGAATTGATACCTGCCGAAACATGCTTACCCGAGCCGAAAATATTGTTTTGCGAAATCGAACTGGACAGCACCACACCAGAGCCGCTGCCGAAACCCGCGCCAAATAACAGATTGCCGGTGGGCTTTTCAACCACCGTCACGTTGACATCAACCTGATCTGTGGTGCCTTGCACCGCCGGGGTCTCCACGGCGACCTCGTTGAAATAGCCCAGCCTGTCGATGCGTTGCCTGGAGAGCGTGATCTTGTCCACCGCGTACCATCCGCCTTCCACCTGACGCATTTCGCGGCGTATCACTTCATCTCGTGTCCGGGAATTCCCGGCCACATTGATCCGCCGCACGTATACCCGCCGGCCCGGATCGATGAAGAAGGTAAACGCCGCTTCCTTCTTCTCTTTGTTCAGCTCCGGCGCCGCATTGACATTGGCAAATGCGTAACCGTCATTACCAAGCCGGTCATTGATTTTCTTGGTGGATTCCGTCAGCTTGACGCGAGAGAACACCTCGCCCGGTTTCATGGTAATCATCTTGCGAACGTCCGCCTCGGAAATCAATAGCTGTCCGCCGACCTTGATGTCGGACACCGTGTACTTTTCACCCTCGGTGATGCCAATGGCGATGTAAATGTCTTTCTTGTCCGGCGTGATCGACACCTGCGTAGAATCGATATTGAATTCAAGATAGCCGCGATCCTGATAGAACGAACGCAGGGATTCCAGATCAGCCGACAGTTTCTGGCGCGAGTATTGATCCTGTTTGCTGAACCACGTCATCCATCCCGGTTCGCGAAGGTAAAACAGGCTCGCCAGCTGCTTCTCGGAAAACGCCTTGGCACCGATAATGGAGATCTGGCGAATCTTCGACGACTCGCCTTCCACCACGCTGAAGTTGATCGATACCCGGTTGCGCTCGAGCGGCGTGATCGTGGTATTCACTTCGGCAGCATACTTGCCGCGCGAAAGATACTGCCTCTTCAGTTCTTGTTCCGCGCGATCCACCGCGCTCCGGTCAAAAATACGTCCTTCGGCAAGGCCTATCTGTCGTACGCCTTTGAGTAGGGCATCCTTGTCGAATTCCTTGGTGCCCGTGAATTCTATCTGCGCAATGGAGGGGCGTTCCTGTACCACCACCACCAGCGTCGCCCCATCGGCTTCCAGCGTCACATCGCGAAAAAATCCCGTTGCAAAAAGCGCGCGGATGGCCTGCGCGGCTTTTTCTTCATTCATGGTATCGCCGACTTTTACTGGCAAGTAGCTGAACACCGTGCCGGCTTCGGTACGCTGTATGCCCTCGATCCGTATGTCCTTAACCACGAACGGGTCCATTGCCAGTGCAGCGGAAGCGTAAATTGCGGCAGGAAAAACCAACCAGGAACGTGAAATCAATGACATAAACTAGCCGCTTATCAGTCGGTTAACGTCGTTATAAATTGCGAATGCCATCATCAGCAACAACAGCGCCAAACCCACGCGCTGTCCGAGCTCAATGGTTTGCTCCGATACCGGCGCTCCCTTGAAAATCTCAACGATATAATACATCAAATGCCCCCCATCCAATAAGGGTATCGGCAGCAGGTTCAGCACACCCAGACTGATACTGATCACCGCCAGAAATGTGATATACGGTATCCATCCCAGTTTGGCGGATTGGCCCGCATAGTCGGCAATCGTGATCGGGCCGCTGAGGTTTTTCAACGAGACCTCACCGATCAACATCTTGCCCAGCATCTTGAGACTGAAGACCGACATGTCCCACGTCTTCAGCAAGGCCTTGCCGACGCTGTCTACCGGTCCGTGGCTAACCGTGACGCGGTATTTTTCAGTGGCCCGCAACGCGGGCCGCAATTCAGTGCCTATGCGCCCTATCGCGCGACCGTCCGTTTCCGCAACGCTTTCCGGCACCATCCGCATCGGCGGAAGCGCGGAGCCGCCCCGCTGAATTTCAACAAGGATGGCTTGTCCCGGATTCGCCCGAATAATACCGATCGCCTGCTCGACGGTATCCAGCGGAACGTTATTGATGGCGATAATTGCATCACCTGCCTTGAGCCCCGCGCGGTCGGCCACGCTACCGGGTCTTACGGCGGCGATTTCAGGCGCGCCACGCGGCTGAAATCGCGATAGTCCCAATGCGCGTATAAAATCTCCATCAAGGTCTTTCGGCGTCAGCCCCGACATATCGATTTGGCGCGCCGCTGTAGCGCCTGCATCTGTGGTGACTTGCAATTCAAGCTGGCCTTTGCGTACCGCGTGCTTGAGCAGTTCCCAGCGCGCCTCCTGCCACGTGGGCGTGGTTTCGCCATCCACACGTGTGATCACGTCGCCTCTTTGGAAACCGGCCTGGGCCGCCGCCGATCCTTGCATGGGGGCGTCCACCACCGCACGCATTCCAGGGATGCCGTGCATGAACAGTACCCAATACAGCACCACGGCCATCAGCAGATTCGCCAGCGGTCCGGCAATCACAATCGCAATACGTTTCCATACGCCTTGACGATTGAACGCGCGGTGCAACTCGCCGGACGCAACGGCGCCTTCGCGTTCGTCCAGCATCTTGACATAGCCGCCCAGCGGAATCGCCGCCAGCACCCATTCTGTACGATCCGCACCGCGTACCCAGGTGAACAGCGGCTTGCCGAAACCCACGGAAAATCGCAGCACTTTCACGCCGCATCGGCGCGCGACCCAATAATGCCCCAGTTCATGGAACACGATCAACGGGCCAAGCGCCACGAGAAAAGCCGCCAGATAAAAAAGAAAAGTCATCATATTCCGTCTAAGACCGCGCCGCTGCCACGGGCGTTCCCGTCATTGTCGAATGCCGCGACGAAGCGACCCATCGCAGCGCATGCTCGCGGGCCGTGTGATCCAGCGTGAGCACATCAGCGAGGTTGTGCGTGGGGGGCGCATCCGTTGCCGTCAACACCGCCTCGATCAAGCGTGGAATATCCATGAATTTGAGCTTGCCGTCGAGGAATCGTGCGACTGCCACCTCATTGGCGGCATTCACCACCGTGGCCGCGCCCCGGCCTGTGTTTAACGCCTCGAATGCCAGGGCCAGGCACGGGAAGCGGCGCAAATCGGGCTTTTCGAACTTCAGCGTACCGTTAACGGTGAGATCCAGAAAACTGACGCCATTGGAGATGCGCTCCGGATATGCCAACGCATGCGCGATCGGCGTGCGCATATCCGGATTGCCCAACTGCGCGATGACCGAGCCATCCACATATTCCACCATGGAATGCACGATACTTTCCGGATGCACCACCACGTCGATGCACTCCGCAGGCGCGCTAAACAGCCAATGCGCCTCGATCACCTCCAGCCCCTTGTTCATCATGGTGGCGGAATCAACGGAAATCTTGCGTCCCATCACCCAGTTCGGATGCGCGCACGCCTGATCCGGCGTCACATCAACCAGTCGCGACAAAGGCGTCGTGCGAAACGGCCCGCCTGATGCGGTGAGCAGGATGCGCCGCACGCCTGACGCCTTGAGATCGCCATTGAAATGAGCGGGCAGTGCCTGGAAAACCGCATTGTGTTCGCTGTCTATGGGCAGCAACCGCGCCCCGCCCGCACGCACCGCATCCATAAACAAGGCGCCGGCGGTCACCAGCGATTCTTTATTCGCCAGCAGAATTTTCTTCCCGCCGCTCGCCGCAGCCAATGTCGGACGCAAACCTGCGATGCCCACGATGGCCGCCATGACGGTATCCACCTGCGGCAGGCCGGCTACTTTTTCCAGCGCTTCCATGCCACACAGCACGCGCGTCTGCAAGCCAGCTTCGGTGACTTGCTGTTCCAATATGCGGGCCGCCGCCGCGTCCATCACCACCGCGAATTCGGGTGTAAAGCGCTTGCACTGTTCGAGCAACTTGCCGATTCTGGAATTTGCAGTCAGCGCAACGATACGAAACCGGCTCGGATGTCGCGACACCACATCCAGCGTGTTGACCCCGATACTGCCGGTCGAACCGAGTATGGTCAGGCACTGCTGCCGGGGACTATCCTGTGTCATGCGAACCAAGCCAGCAGCAGCGCCGCGGCCGGCATGCTGGACGTGAGCGCGTCGACGCGGTCGAGGATACCGCCGTGCCCCGGAAGCAACGTCCCGCTATCCTTGGCGCCCGCGGTACGCTTCACCCACGATTCAAACAAGTCACCCTCCACTCCCAATACCGTCAATACCAGAAATATCGCCAGTCCAGTCACGCCTTGCAGCGCCGAATGCTCTGCAGATGCCGTCACGCTGATGATCCCATAATACAGCGTCACGGCAACCAGCGCGCCGGCCACACCTTCCCACGTCTTGCCCGGGCTGATTGACCGCGCAAGTTTTCGCCGTCCCCACTGTTTGCCGGATAAATACGCCGCAGTGTCTGAAATCCACAGAATGGCCATCAGCATCAGCAGCATTTTCGGCCACACCTGCAACTGCACCAGCGCGACCCACAGCGGCAGCACCACCACGATGCCCGCGAGCGCCAGCGGCAACGGATGTGTAACACGCCAGCCGCGTGCCAGCCACAGTGGCGCAACCAGCAGCCAAAACAAGGCGGACAGCGCGTACAAAAGATTCGCGGCACGTGCGTCCGCCGGAACAATAACCATCGTCCACAGCGCGACGGCGAAGGCCGACACCGAGGCAAGGAACGCAAACCGTGCGGCCCCGCTCCATTTCGCCAGCCCGGCCCACTCCCACGCGCCGATCAACAGCCACAGCATTAGGAACAACGCCCAGCCTGCTTTCGGCAAATAGAACAACGCCGCCAGAAAAACCACCAGCGCAATCAGCGCCGTGCGCGCACGCGTGGCTAACATTCATCAAGAACCGAAGAAAAACACGAATCAGAGGCCGGACACACGCTGTTGCGGCTCCGTGGGACCCAACTGTTCGCTGGTGCGTCCGTAGCGGCGCTCACGCTGCTGGTAAGAGGCAATGGCGACGTCCAACGCAGCCGCATCAAAATCCGGCCACAACAAATCCGTGAAATAAAGCTCGGTGTACGCCAGTTGCCACAGCAGAAAATTGCTGATGCGTTTTTCGCCGCCAGTGCGGATGAATAAATCCGGCTCCGGTGCGTCTCCCATGGCGAAATACGGCGCGAGATCATTTTCGGTGTAACCACCCGCCTTGGCGGGTTGCTCGCGCAACATGCGATTGACCGCTTGCAACACATCCCAGCGCCCGCCGTAGTTAGCCGCGACAGTCAACGTAAGTTTTTGATTATATTTTGTTTTTTCTTCCGCCCCCTGGATTAATTCCACGATTCTCGCATCAAAGCGCGACAAATCACCGATCACGCGAAATCGAATATCGTTGTCATGCAGCTTGGTGACTTCATTTTCCAGCGCATGCACGAACAACTGCATCAGAAATTTTACTTCTTCAATAGGGCGGCGCCAGTTTTCGCTGCTGAATGCGAACAACGTCAGGTAATCAACGCCACGCTCGGCGCAGGTGCGCACCGCGCTGCGCACTGACTCGACACCGCGTTTGTGTCCCGCGATACGCGGCAAAAAACGCTGCTTGGCCCAGCGCCCGTTGCCATCCATGATAACGGCGATATGGCGCGGGATTTGCAGCGCTTCCGGCACCTCCTGCGTGGAACTCGCGGCAGCGGCCACGGTGCTTATACCGCCATCAATTCAGCTTCCTTCGCCTGCAACGCCTTGTCGATATCGGCGATGTGGCGGTCGGTAAGCTTTTGAATGTCTTCCTGCGCGCGGCGCTCGTCGTCCTCGGCGATGGATTTCTTCTTCAGCAATTCCTTCAACTGGGTGTTGGCATCGCGGCGCACATTGCGTATGGCCACTTTGGCGTTTTCGCC